>WTJL01000213.1:19777-49042 GCA_011524845.1 Flavobacteriales bacterium
CGGCCTGCTCCTCCCAACACACCAATCCATGAAACGACACGGCCAAAGGGTCGAATGAAAGCACGCCATCTTGGGGATTCATCGCCGTCCAACACGGCACATGAAGCGCAAGCTCCTCCTCTGAGTGGGTGAACCAAGTCCCCCACAACACTTCGGTTTCGAATCCACTCCCCTCTCGAAGCAGTGGATGGTTGGCCCAGCGCACCCTTTCTTGTCCTTCTACGGACAAGCTGGTCCAAGACCCCATGCCTTGGTCCTCCTCCCAAGTCACCTTCATCCCGTATCCCTCGACGAGCAACGCTTGCGTCACGTAGCCCGCACGAGGGCCGCAATGGGCACTTTTCAATGTCACATGAAGCAGGGGGGCGGTAGACGGGCTCATCGATGGTCAGAGACGGGATTCATGCAATGAACGCAAAATGACCTCTGCCGCGTCTCCATCGCCGTACAAATCGTCGGTCTCAAACCGACCAAGGGCCAACAACGCATCGGCCACATGCGCCACCTTCTCGGGGCCTGACGCCAACTGAGATTGACCGCGGTCGACTTGTTCCACCCATTCCGTGGTGTCCCTCAACACCGCACATCGCGTGCCCAAGGAATACGCCTCTTTTTGGACGCCGCCACTGTCGGTCAACACCAGCGGTGCGTGGCACACAGCCTCCAACAACTCCACATACCCCATGGGGGCCGTGCACTGAATGCGTTGCTCCGCGAGGTCTTCTGCCCAACGGGGCCAATGACGGTCCAGCACTTTGGCCGTTCGCGGATGCACAGGAAACACAGCTGTCAATGCCCGGGCGTTCAGCCAAGAAGAGATGGCGTTCAACCATGACCGCAACCTGTCTGGGTCGTCGACGTTGCTGGGCCTGTGCATGGTCAGCAACACTTGGCCTTGTCCCCTTTCCGTATGGGGCCATCGCGCACCAAAGTGAACGGCATTGTCGTGCATGACATCTCCCGTGCGCAGCACCCTTGGTCGGGTTGGATGTGGCACCTCTTGAGATCCTCCAGGACCATCCACAATGCCCTCGCGTGTCAAATGGTCCACAGCGGCATCGGTGGGGCACACCAGCACGCTGGACAAGCGGTCCGTCAGCACCCGGTTGATTTCTTCTGGCATCGACCAACGGTGCGATCGCAGTCCCGCTTCGACATGCACCAACGGCACCCCCTCGGCCGAGGCCGCCCAGGCACCCGCCAAGGTCGAGTCCGTGTCCCCAAAGACCAGGACCCATTGCGGCTTGTGGGAACGAATGGCGTCACGAACGCCGTGCATCATGTCGCCCAAACGAAGTTCTCGGTTGTCACTCCGCGGGGAGAGGGTCACGTGGGGCTGGGGCAAGCCCAGCTCACGAAAAAACTGGGCACTCAAAGCCTCGTCGTGGTGTTGCCCGGTGTGCACCCACGTGGAGCGCCACTGAGGGTCGTCCTCAAGGGCCCGATTCAAGGCTGCTGCCTTGATGAACTGGGGTCGGGCACCGACCACCACAAGCATGTGTTGGGAGGAAGTCATGTCAGCCATCCTTGGTCAGCAAAGCTAACGAACGCATCACCGCCCACAATCACATGGTCCAACACAGGCAAGTCCAGAAATTCCCCCGCCTTGCACAAGGTGGCTGTGAGGGATCGGTCGGCGGCACTGGGCTTGGGATTGCCAGAAGGATGGTTGTGCACCAACACCATGGCGGCCGCCCGCATGGCCAGTGCACGTCCAAAGACCACCTTGGGGTCCACCACAGTCCCTGTGAGACCTCCTCTTGAAATGCACAACTCGGCAAGCACATGGTTGGACCGTTTCAACAGCACCACCCAAAACTCTTCGTGCTGCAGGTCACCAAGCCGCGACACAAACCGACGGTGGACGTCTCGGCTGCTGGTGACCTGGGTCCCGATCCGCGCTTGTCCGTGCTGTCGCCTTCGCCCCAACTCCATGGCGGCAGCAACCAGCGTGGCTTTGGCGCGCCCGATGCCGTGAACCAAAGTCAAGCCTTCGATGGGCCACGAGGCCAGGTTGCCAAGACATCCTTGGGCCAAATCGAGAACGTCGTCGGCAAGTTCCACAGCCGCTCTGCCCCCATGGCCCGTCCCGAGCAACAGCGCCAAGAGCTCCCTGTCTTCAAGCGCCCCCAATCCTTCTCGTGCGGCCCTCTCACGGGGCATCATGGCTTCATGCATGGCACAAAAAAAGCCCCCTGCAGGCGCAGGAGGCTTTCAAATGTGTCAGCGTCAATTCAAAGTTGCTCAGAGACCAGCGACGTGCTTGGTCAAGCTGCTCTTGAGGTTGGCTGCTTTGTTCTTGTGAATGATGTTGCGCTTGGCAAGCTTGTCAAGCATGGCGCTCACCAAAGGCAACAAGGCCGTGGCTTCCTTCGCATCCGTAGAGGCGCGGAGCTTGCGGACAGCATTGCGAGCTGTCTTGTGCTGGTAGCGGTTGCGGTCGCGCTTCTTTTCGTCGGAGCGGATGCGCTTGAGGGCTGATTTGTGATGTGCCATAGGGTAACCTTGCTAAAAACAGGGGTGCAAATATAGCGAGGATTTGGGGACAACAAGCGTTTTGGCAGAAAAATCCTCGGTCGTCACCAGGTCAACAACAAATCCACCTGGAGATAGCCTCCGTACAAGGGGTGTCGAACGGGCTCCGAGAACATGAGGTCTCGCGGGGTGAAGGTCACCTCCCCTACGATGTCGTCCAGGGAATCTTGGTCTTCGTCAAAGATTCGAATGACCACTTCTCGGTCGAGCTCCGCACCTTGAAACGTCAGGCCCTCAAAAGAAATGCGCTGCGGAAGGGCCGATTCCAGAGCCACTGGAGACGTGTAGTACGGCTCGTCGTTGACCGAGACATCGGCGTACAGATCGGGTTGTCCTTCTTCCCCCCATGGATCTTCCACATAGTTCTCATCGATGCTCATGACCTCGATTTGGTCGATGCGCACCTGCGGTGTGCCGCTCCCTTCGCCACAACCCCAACAACCGGCGAGCGCCACGCACAGCGCTGCGGTTGTGCTCCATGCGTTCCATGCGTTTGTCCTCATGTCTCTAAAATTACGGCGACTTCGCACGGAAACAAACGGGCAACAAGAAGGGCGCCGAGGCGCCCTTCCATCCTAACAATCTACTTGTACCCAATCGAACAGCCAATGCGGTTCGCATCAGTGCTCTCTTGATGCACGGTACAAACTTAGATGGAGGTCCATATAAGACCTGAGCATTATATGATGAATCCGAAAAAAAGTTCTTCACACCGTCACGCATGTCCGACGAACGGAACTTTTGGTACTTTGTGGACGTAGAGAACGGGCGCGGTGCGGCCGCACTCCTCAACCACCTGACAGTGAATCCATGATCCTCTCCTCCCCCATGACCCGACTTTGTTGGAGCCTCTGTGCGTGGATGGCTTGGTCCTCCTCGGCCCTTGCCCAAACCGCCCCCACCTTCACCGACATCGGCGCAGCAGCCGGTCTCACCGCAGAGGGGCAGCACCACGCCGTGGCGATTGGGGACTACAACAACGACGGATTCGAGGACATCTACGTCGGGTCCAAGTTTGCGCCCAACGCGCTCTACCGAAACAACGGAGACATGACCTTCACCGAGGTGGGCGCCGAGGCAGGCGTCGCCGATGAAGGCTTCACAAACGCCGCCATTTGGTTCGACGTCGACAACGACGGGGACCTCGACCTCGCCACGGGAAATGGCTTTGGTGGCACAGGAGCAGAGCCCAACCGGTTCTACGTCAACCAGGGAGACGGCACCTTCATCGACATGGCGGAAGCTTGGGGCTTGAACAGCACCTTGATGTGCCGATCCCTTCACGCGGCCGACTACGACAAAGACGGTTTCACCGATTTGTACGTGGTCAACATCAACGCCGTCAACCACTTCTTCAAGAACGACGGCGGACAGGGCTTCACCAACGTCTACCTCCAATCCGGAACCTTGGACACTGGGGTGGGCATGGGCAGCATCTTCTTCGATTACGACAACGACGGCGATCAAGATTTGTACTTGACCCACGACGCCAACCAAACCAACAAACTCTACCGCAACAGCGGCGACGGGACGTTCATCAACTTGGCCTTCTTCGCCGGTTTGAATTACCAAGGCAACTGCATGGGCGTGGACGTGGCGGACATCAACCACGACGGTTGGTTGGACCTCTACATCACCGACCTCTACCCGAGCGCCATGTTCCTGAACGAATGCGACGGCTCTTTTGAAGACATCAGTGTGCCATCCGGAACAAGCGACTCGGGCATGACTTGGGGGTGCGTCTTCTTTGACTACGACCACGACAGCGAGTGGGACCTCTACATCGTGAACGACTACCAATTCGCGCCCCTGCCCAACATCCTGTACCACGGCAACGGAGACAACACCTTCACCCCAGTGAGTGGTGGAGATGCGACTCTGGAGCACACGTACTCAGACTACGGTCTGGCGATGGGAGATTTGGACAACGATGGCGACTTGGACTTGGTGGTGGCCACGCCCAAAGGTGGCACCCAACCCGGCATTGGACTTCTTCGAAACGACGCCTCCAATGGCCACTGGTTGAAGGTCAAACTGAACGGTACGCTCAGCAACCGCGACGCCGTTGGCGCCCGGGCCACGCTGCACTTCGACGGCAAAACACGCATGGACGAGGTCAACATCGGGCAGGGCTACTCTGGCGCGAGCACCCTTGACTTGCACTGGGGATTGGCCGAGAGCACGACGGTGGATTCCTTGGTGGTGGTTTGGCCCAATGGAGGAACCAGCACGTACCACGACTTGACGGTCGACGCGCGCCACGAGCTCACCGAACCCACGGGATGCTTGGCCGACTTCAACTACGACTTCGCCCGGGCCTCAGGCGACCTCCTCATCCTGCTCAGCGCGTACGGGGGATTTGCCGAAGAAACCGACTTGGACGGAGACGGCGTGTGCGCCACCTCAGACCTGTTGGTCTTCCTGACCTTGTTTGGGACAAGCTGCGATTGAGGCAGCCGATCGCTCCCTCAATTGCACGTCAGGCCAAAAGCCCCGAGAATTTGAAGGATGTCCGACACGGCCACTGTGCCGTCGCCATCGATGTCCTCTGCGCAATCGGTGACCGCGGTGCCGTCTGCGATGCAGGTGCCTGACGCCGCGTCCCACACCGTGCCTTCTCCACAGCAGTCTCCCGCGGTGCAGTCCAAGGGCGGTGCCACCGCGCATGCGGTGCACGACGCATAACAATGCACGTCGAGCGACGAGTTGGAGGCCGGCACCACAAAGGACCGGTTGTATCCGCCCAATCCGTTGGACACGCCGCATTCAGCGGGGACGCCTTCGTCTTGGCCCCACGCGTTGCCGTTGAGGTACTTGTACTGGACTTCCGTGCCCACCTGGGCGATCACGGTGGCCCGGTAGATTCCGTCCCCACCCAATTCCATGGGCGTGCCGTTCGGAATCCATCCTTGGAACGAACCGGCCACGTGCACCCCAGCTGCATCGGCAGGCAACTCGCCCAAGTCCAATTGCAGCACCGTCTCGTACTGGCACGTGCCGTCCTCGGCTTCCACCGTGGGGTCGTAATTGACCGCCGTCACATCGGTGCAGCCTCCGTTGAACACCAAGGGCAAGGTGCCGTCGGTGTCAGGGGTGGGCAGTGGCGTGTCGAGGTACAGGTGCCATTCGCCAGGCTGGAGGTAAAACGCGTTGTTCAAGTCGTTGACCTCGAAGGCGTTTCCAGTGAAGTGGTCGTGCCATGTGCCGGTGTAGGGAAACCCTGGAACCACGCTCAAGGGCACCACGTCGAAGTTGCCAATGAGGATGGCGTTTTGGTCGGGTCCATAAAGCTGGATGCGCTTGCCCATGCCTGCTGCATCCACGTTGAAGTCGTAGGTCCCAAAGACCGATTGCTCCTGCTTCAACTTGGCCAATGCCGCGATGGTTTTGGCCAGCTTCAGGCGGTTGGCGTTCTCAAGGTCTGCCCAAGGTGCGGGCTTCTCGTCGAGTTTGCACTGCTCTTCAAACGTGCCGTTCAAGCAATCGAAGATGCTGATGTCGTACCCCAATTCGCCCCACTGCCAAATCATCTTGGGACCTGGAATGGCGAGCAAAAAGGCGTGGGCCATGGCCAACCGGTCCATGCCCGTGGCCTCTTGCTTGGTGTCGTACCCGCCGGACGCGTTGCCAAACGTGGCCAGCTTGTAGGCCATGCGTTCTTCGTCGTGGCTTTCGGCGTACGTCACCAAGTTGGGCCATTGCCAGCCCCGGGCCTGCCAGGACCCGTAGTTGAGGTCTCCCCCATAGCCCATGGCCGCCTCGGTGTAGGCCTCGGTCATCTTTCCCCACAACATGAATCCGCCGTTGGCCAAGGCCGTCTCTTCGTCGTTGTTGCCGAGGTGCTCGAGGATCATGTAAGCCCCAGGGTGCCCCGCCCATATGTGGTTGCCGTAATCGAACAAGATGTCGACGCGGCTTTGGTCGTACTGGTTCCATGCCCCGACGTCGCTGCCGGTGTTGGTTTGGGTCAGGCCCTTGCTGAGGTCCACGCGGTAGCCGTCGATGTGAAACTCGTCCAGCCAAAAGTCAAACACCCGCTTCCAAAATTCCCGTGTCCATGGATTCTCATGGTTGAAGTCGTACCCTGGGCTGAAGGCGTGCCGAGACACCACGTTGAACCACGGATTGTCTTCCGTCACCGAGCCGTTGGCGTCTTGGTACAAACGCACCATGGGATCGGTGCCAAAGCTGTGGTTGGGCACGATGTCCATGATCACTGCGATGCCGCGGAGGTGGCACTCGTTGACCAGCTCTTTGAGCTTGTCCTTGGGCCCATAAAACTTGTCGACCGCGAACCTGAAGTTGGGGTTGTAGCCCCAGCTGAGGTTGCCTTCAAACTCGCTCACCGGCATGAGTTCAATGGCGTTGAACCCCATGTATTCGATGAAATCCAAACGGTCGAGCAGGTCTTGGAAGGTTTGGGCTTCGTCAAAATCGCGGACCAAGGATTCGTAGATGACCAAACGGTCGGAAGGCGGGCGCTGGAATCCGCCATCGGTCCAAGGGAACTCGGGCTCGTCGATGCGGAAGACCGTGTTGTGCCAATTGGCCTGTCCCGTTGGATACGCTGGCAGGTTGGGGAATTGACTGCTCGAGATGTACTGGTCGTTCCAAGGATCAAGCACGAGCTCGCCGTACGGATCGCCGACCTCAAGGTTGCCGTCCGCCAAGAAGTGGTAGCGGTACCATGTGGTGGGATTCAACCCGCTCACCTGAAGCCAGTGCACATTGCCGTCCACGCTCTTGCGCATGAGCGAGCTGTTGTTGATGGCGAAGTTGTTGAAGTCTCCGCGCAAGTGCACGTAGTTCTTGCCTGGAGCACGAAGCTGGACGATGACCGTGTTGTTGTCCATCACATTCACCCCGTCCTGGATGCCAGGCGGTGGGTTTTGGATGGTGGGGGTTTGGGCCCAAACCGCACCTCCCCCTGCGCAAAGGAGGATGGACCACAACAAGGTCCAACGGGAAATCACGGAAGCATTCATGGTGTCGACAGCTAAGTGTATTTGTCACACCAAGATACGAAACCGCGTCCGGTCTTTGCCGTCAGGGGGTGGATTCCACGACGAGCTCGTCCACAAACACCCACGACGGTTCGGTGGCCGCGTCGTGCCAGCTGGGGCACGGACCGGCATTGAAAAGCGTCATGCGCACGTAGCGCGCCTCGACGTCGAGGTCCTGCAACCGAACCGGGACCACGGTTTGCCGACCGTCGGGCGAAAGCGCGTCGCCCCAAGGGGCCTGCGCCGGCAAATCCACAAAGCGACGGCCATCGGAAGACACCGCCCATTGCACGGCCTCGGGCATGAAAATCCAAGCGTCTTGGTACAGGTAAAGCTGGGTCTCCAGTGCCGAGATGGACGTGGGCTTCCCCAAATCCACGGTGCACGTCATGTCCTCTCCCTGCACCGCCTGCCAGGCCCCGTCTCGGAAGTCGGCGGACCCGCGGCGACCGTCTGCCAGGGCCTGAAGGCCTCCGCCCGTGTAGGACGGGCTGGGCACGTAACTGAGGTCAAGTGGCTGGTGGGCCGCCGCGTGTCCCGCCACGGGGAACGCCTCGACCACGCCGGTTCTTCGGCCTCTGACCGCCACGTCCACGAAGATGGTTCCCCGTCCTTTCACCTGAATCGACTGCCCCACGTTGACCTCTTCGGCACGTTCGGACGCCTGGCCATCAGCCGGCTCAAACCGGACGCGTCCGCCCACATTTCGGAGGGCAGCTTCCACCGTAACGTCCACCTCCCCTGGGCGTCCAGGCGCCACGCGAAGCGACACCGGCACCCCTTCCAGTCCGGGTTGGACGTCCATGAATCCCCACCGGAGCCCAAGGGCGTCCAACCGGGTCAAAAACCCGTCGTACGCGCCCTCTGCCTCGGTCACATCGGGGCCCGACCACAACACTTCGGCGAGTCCTGTGGCGCGCGGCAACACCTTCGCCATGACCTGATCCTGGGGCGCCCGTTCGGTCCACATGTTGCACTCGCCGCCCACGATTTGGCCGGGTTGGTTTTGGGCTTCCTCAGGAACCGGTTGGAAGCTGTAGACTTCCGCCAAGTCCGTGGAGCGCAAGGGGTAATCGAGGTAGCAATGGCTCGTGGGGGACACCACCGCATCCGTGCCCAAATGGGTGGCCTCAATGGCGCCTTGCATGCCCCTCCAGCTTTGAACGACGGCACCTTCAGGCAATCCGCCTTCGAGGATCTCGTCCCACCCCATGATGCGTTTGCCGTGCTTCGCCACATGGGCGCCCATTTCGTTGATGAAGGCCGTTTGGAGCTGCGCTTCGTCCTGCAAGCCGAGGCGCTTCATTTTGGCCTGGCACTTGGGGCATTCCGCCCATCGCACCTTGGGCACCTCGTCGCCTCCGATGTGGATGATGTCCGACGGGAAAAGTTCGCAGACTTCGTCGAGTACAGCTTTCATGAAGGCCATGGTCGAGTCGTTCCCTGCGCAGTACACGTCTTTGAAGACCCCCCAGTTCGACGGCACGGGCAAGGAATCTCCTGTGCACCCGAGCCACGGGTAGGCCGCGAGGGCCGCCCGACAGTGTCCGGGCATCTCGATCTCGGGAATGACCTCGACGTGGCGCGCAGCGGCGTGGTCCAAGATGTCGAGAATCTCCTCTCGGGTGTACGCCCCCCCGGTCACCGTGCCGTCCGCCTCCGTCCTGTAGCCCCCCACTTCCGTGAGTTGGGGATAGGCCTCAATGGGCAAGCGCCATCCTTGGTCTTCGGTCAAATGCCAGTGCAGCACGTTCATTTTCTGCAAGGCGAGCACGTCGATGACGGTTTTGACAAACTCGGGCTCCATGAAGTGACGGCAGCAATCGAGCAACAACCCGCGGTGCGCGAGGTGCGCATGGTCTTCCACCCGAACCGCCGGCAACGTGAATCCCGTGGGACATCCTTGTTCGCAGACGGGAGGCATCAATTGTCGCAGCGTGGTCCACGCCCTGAACGCAGCTTCTTCATCGGCGCAAGTCACCGTGACCTTGTCCTGAGACACGTCGAGCACGTAGCCCTCTGGCCCCAGGTCTTGGTCCGTGCGTTGCCACGTCCATTCCGCCGCGCCCTCGTCGACGCGTTGCCACGCAAGGCCTGACGCTTCGAGCCACTCCGACATGGCAGGCAACGCCCAAGAGGCGGGCCACGCGACGTAGAGCGATCCGTCGCTTCGGAATCCACGACCGTCGGGTGCATCCTCCACCAATATCACGTGTTGAGGCTGGGGCACGAGGCCGGTGATTTGTCCTTGGGGCAAGGCATGCACGGAGGGTTGCAGGCACCCCATCACACCCCACACTGCGCACGCCAAAAGGGCCCAAGCGCCCCACATTGTGTGTCTGTTCATGTCATTCTTCGTTGGGTTGGACAGTCTCCACCAAGTCGCACACCTTGTCGTAATCGACCAGGTGCACCGCTGTGTCGAACAGCGGAGAGCCCTCTTCGGACGAGGAAGTTCGGCACGAGGCGTGCACCCCTTCCACGCCAATGGCCATCAAGGTGGGCACGTCTTGCGGACGAACCCCACCTCCTGCCACGACGTCCATGCCTTGGGCGATGTAGGCACTCAACGTGTCGACCCCGTCCGCCGCGCGCAGCGCCCCCCCGCTGGACAACACGGTGTGGACGTGGCGGTCGAGCAACTTGACCACGTCGGAAGCACCGTCTGCACTGGCGTCCAGCGCCCGGTGCCACACGAGATGCTCCGCTCCCACCGCCTCGACCATCGCGTCGAGGTAGGCCTCATCCAACGTTCCCGAGGCGTTGAGCGCGCCCACCACCACGCGTTCGGCGCCGCAATCCAACATCACCTTGGCCTCTTCCACCGCCCACGATCGTTCCGAGGACGAATGCACGAAGCTGCCCTCCCTGGGCCGAATCAATGCCCGAACGGGCATGCCCATCGCCGCGGCGGCTTCGACCACCACCACATTGGGCGTGATGCCTCCCACTGACCACACGGAACACAGTTCCACTCGGTCGGCTCCGGCCTCCATGGCCACCGCCACGTCACGGATCGTGCTGGCGCATATTTCTACTGCAATCATGGGGTGTGTGGTTGTTCGTTGGGGTCCATGCGGTTCTTGTCGCGGGCGGCAATCCAATCCCTGGGGTGGGTCAAATCGAGGAACGCTCCGTGAAAGGGAATCCACTCCAACCGCAATTCGTTCTTTTTCAAGGCCAAAAGTACCGCCGAAGGGAGCTCCCGCTCTCCACGTTGGGGATGCACAGGGACGCTGCGACACCCCTCCAACAAGGCGTCGTAAGGCAACCTGAACAGGTTCATGCTCACCCACACTTCTCCCGCATCGTCGGTGACGCGATCAATGTCCTCCCGCGAAGGCTTCTCGATGAGCCCCAACACCCCGAGGTGTGGACTGCCTTCGAACACCGCAAACGCCTCGACGCGCTCCTCAGGCAACCCCAAGGCACTGCGCGCAAAAGCCACGGTCGCTGCCTTGGCCGAGATCAGCTTCTTCACGGCCCCCAAGGGAGGAAGGTTGTCGCCGTTGAACACCGCCACAGACATGCCCTGCCATTCAGGGCGGGCTTCCAACCCCACACGAACCGCCTCTGCAGTGCCGAGGGGTTTGGTGTGTCGGGCGGGAATGGTCTGTCGCACGAAGCCCACACGAAGCCCCTCCGGCAGCCAAGGATGCAGCCATGTTGGGGTGAGGTCGTCCTCCGACGAAAGAACGACGCACACGTCGTCCACGCCTTCTTCCTGAAGTTGGGCCAGCAACAAGGCCAAAAATGGACGACCGTCTGTCCCCACGGGAAGCATCGCCTTGGTTCGTTCTTGCAACAGCTGGCGCTCCTCGGCAGTCATCGCCGCTTGCATCCTCTCATCGAGGTGCTTCATTCGAGACGCCCGACCTGCCGCCAACACAATGGCTGGAGCCTTCGCATCGGGCGAATCGGTGCAGTGCGCTCCACGCGCGGGGCCCACGGACCAGGAGGCCTTGGCTCCTGCCTCCCTCACGGCCGCATGAACCGCTTGGGCACGGTCCCGAGGACACCACGCCAATGCGCAGCCCCCGCCGCCGGAACCCACGACTTTCCAGCCCCACGCACCCGCAGCTTTGGCGGCCTTTCCGAGGCGCTCCAACCGTTCTGTGCTGAGGCCCAAACCGTCGCGCAAAGCCTCGTGATGTTGTGCCATCAAGTCCGCCAAGGCGGGGACATCTGTCCAGGCCTTGGCCGCCGTCTCTTCCAACTGTGCATTGGTCCATGTGGTCTTCCACAGCACCTGCTCGTCCGGGCTCAAGTCCGTCCACCCTTCAAGCACTTTGGGGTCCACCCATTGTCCGCCGTGGGCGTTGACCAGCGCCTGGCGCGCGGCTTTGCAGCGGGTCAGGTGGCCACGGGTGTCTTTGGGCTCTCCTGAATCCACCACGACCCACACCCCTTCTTCGAGGGCATCCAACCGCGACACGTGCCAATCGGAATGAATGCGATGCACCCCGCCAAGGGCACTCGCCACGTGGTCCATGTGTCCGCCAGGCTCCCCAAAGTGAACGACTTCTACCCGATGGGCCCAACGCGCCAATTCCATGGGCGTCAACGCAACGTTGGCAACGCGCGCCAGCGCCTGCATCCACGCCACCACCAACGCCGATGAACTGCTCAACCCAGCCTGCAAAGGCAAGTCCACATGACACAGCACCTTGCCCCCGCTTCGCACGTCCCATCCCGCCTCTTGGGCTTCTTGAAGTCCTGCCCTCAAAAACGCGGCCGCACCAGGCTCAGATTCCGGGGAGTCGCGCTCGCACTCGTCCACATGGCACGACCACTCAAATCCGAGTTGCGGGGTGGACACGGACCACACGCCATCCGAGGCTGGCCAAACCTTCAGGCGACAGCCAAGCGGAATGGCTGCCGCGATGACGGGCAGCCCGAGGTAATCCTGGTGCTCGCCAAAAAGGCACACCCGTCCAGGCGCGAACGACACAAAAGGCACAGGTGCGTGCGCAGGCATGTCAAGCAGCGCGTCGGTGAAGCATGAGCACCCCTGCTGCCGCACACACCGCCAGCCCCGTCAGCACGGCGCCCGTGGTCCACTCTCCGTAGAGCCACGATCCAGTCGCCATCAGCGCACCGTACACCGCCACACACCCCAAGAAGGCCTGAAGCAACCCGTGCCCCACGGACGACCCTGAGGCAGCGGTCGAAGGTGCGTACTCTCCCCAACCGGGTCCAGACACGCCGGTTTGGGCGACAAAAGCCTTCAACACCTCAGGCTTTTCCGAAGGCAAGACCCAGGCGCTGATCAACCATCCGAGCGTGGTGATTGTGGTGCCCCACACCAATTTTTCCCATGGCGCCAAGGCAGGCATCCCCCAAGCGTCGTGGGCCCACGTGAAATAAGCGGCCACCACAAGGGATATGACCATGGCCGCGATTTCCGTGGCCGCCGAAATGCGCCACCAAAACCAGCGAAGCAAAAACAAGCCCCCTGTGCCTGCCCCGAGAAGAAGCAACAAGTTGAACGCTTGGCCCGCATCGGTCAGGGTCAGTCCAAGCCCCGCACCAAGCAAAAGCGAGATCCCCGTCGACAGCTGGCCTGCGACGACGCGCTCACGCTCGGACGCGTCCGGTTTGATGAACCGGCCATACACGTCGTGCACGAGGTAACTCGCGCCCAAATTCAATTGGGTGCTCATGGTGCTCATGAACGCCGCAAGCAACGACGCTGCCACGAGTCCGAGCAATCCGGGAGGCAACAATGACAGCATCGCCGGATAGGCCAAGTCGTGTCCCACTTTGTCTTCTGCGACATGGGGGAATGCCTCTCGCAGGGCGTCCAAATCGGGAAACACCACCAGCGACGCGAGCGCCACCAAAATCCAAGGCCATGGCCTCAGAGCGTAGTGAGCGACGTTGAACAACAGGGTGGCCCCGACCGCATGCCCCTCGTCCTTGGCCGAAAACATGCGTTGCGCAATGTACCCGCCTCCTCCAGGCTCGGCACCCGGGTAGTAGCTGGACCACCACTGGACCGCGAGGGGAATCAACAGCATGGGAATCCACGCATCTGCGTCCGACAAGTCGGGCAGCAAAGACAGCTGGGGCGTGACGGCAGGATGAGAAAGCAAGCCGTCGAGCCCGCCGATTTCAGGAAGGTTCAGTATCCACCACGCTGCCCAAACCGAACCGACCATGGCCAAGACGAACTGCACGAAATCTGTCAAAATGACGGCGCGCAATCCACCGAGCACGCTGTACACCAAGGTGATGCTGCAAGTGACCAACAGGGTCAACCATCCAGGCCACCCCAGCAAAATGCCCCCGAGCTTGATGGCGGCCAAACTGACCGTGGCCATCACCAACACGTTGAAGACCAACCCCAGGTAGAGGGCTCGAAACCCGCGCAAGAACGCAGCCGATTTCCCCCCGTAGCGCAATTCGTAGAAACTGATGTCGGTCAACACGCCGGAGCGCCGCCACAACCTGGCGTACACAAACACGGTGACCATCCCGGTCAACAAAAACGCCCACCACGCCCAGTTGCCCGCCACCCCTTGTTGGCGGACCAAGTCCGTGACCAAATTGGGCGTGTCCGTGCTGAAGGTGGTGGCCACCATGCTGATGCCAAGCAACCACCAAGGCATGTTTCGGCCTGCAAGAAAGTAGCCGGCGGCGTCGGTTTTGGCCTGCTTGCTGGCCCAAAGCCCCACGCCCAATGCCAAGGCGAAGTACGCCCCGATCAGGGCCCAATCGAGTGTCGTCAACTGCATGAAAACAAGGATACATCAAGGGCGGCCTGCCTGCCGACCTCAGACGCAGGGAGTTCCAAACAATCCGAGGAGTTGGAGCACATCCGTCACGGTCACCACCCCGTCTCCGTTGACGTCGTTGCCGCATGCTTGTGCACATCCAAAATCGGACAAGACCCCGAGCATGTCTGCCACGGTCACGTTCCCATCGAAGTTCACATCGCCCGGACAGCCCACCGCCGGAAGGTCGTCCACGTCGTAGTAGGCCGGGATGTCAGGATAGCTCGGACACACCTGCCGACTCGTGAATCCCGTGGCCGCCGCTCGTGTCAGATCGTAGTACCCCGCATCGGTCATGTGGGGCACGTGCCCCGCACCTTCAAACGTCACCAACCGGTGGTCCAATCCCACTTCCTCGGCGCGAATGTGAACGGGCCAACTGCCGTCGACTTCGGTCACCGTGAATCCGAGGAGCGACACCCCGCCAGTGCCGTAGGGGACCGTGCCATCCGATGTGCCATGGGTGCTGACGACAGGAACGTCCCCCGCAGCGATCCAACCCGCATCTCCAATGGCTCCTGAAATGTTGACGATGGACAAGACGTCAGAAGGATACCCGGGGTTTCCACTGAAGCCCTCGAGCCCGCCCTGCAATCCAGGTTGGGTCAAATCAATCACGTCTGGGACCTCGGACAAATCGTCGATGTAGGCGGCATGCAAGGCAATGAAGGCTCCCGCTGACGATCCCCCCAGCACAATGCGCGATGGGTCGATGCCCCAAGGGTTGCCCTCTTCGGCATGCGTTCTCCGGAAAAACCGCACAGCGGCTTTGGCGTCGTGCACCCCGCGCAGCACCGATTCTTGCAGGGACGTTTCCAAGTCGAAGAGATCGTCGATGCCGAGACGGTAGCTGATGGACGCGGCGACGTACCCCATGCGCGCCAAATCCTCGCACAAGGGAACCACGTCCACCCCGTCGTTGCTTCCAGCCAGGAAAAATCCACCGTGGGCCAGAATGACCACAGGTCGGTTTCCCTCCACATCTCCTGCGGGTCGGTAGATGTCCATGTCCAATTCTTCGTTGGCCCCAGAAGAGCCTACGTTGGCGCCGTACATCACCCCTTGCGTGACCTCCACCTCATCGAACACCCGGTAGCGGTACCGAAGCCCGTCACATTGCCCCCACGCCCCCAAGCAGAAGCCCATCACCCACAGAACGAGAATTCCTTTTTTCATGGCTGTGCTTCAAGATTGAACGCCGCAAACCACTGGTCCAGATCGTGCCTCAAGGTCACCACGTCGTCGACCAAGAAATAGTCGGTCTGAATCACGTCGGTGCGAAATGGGGTGTTCATCACATCCTCCAACACCATCGGTTTCAGCGCATGTTTCAGCGACCACGCGTGGTTGGTTTCTCCAAAACTGCTCATGATGCCTGCGCCCAAGAGTTCCGGCTCGCCGGTGGCTCCTCGGAGAAAACCAAACTCCACGAAGTACCAGTAGAGCCTTTGCAATCCAAGCACAGCCTCCTCTTCTCCCGCGGCCACAAGGGCCGCGCCCACTTCCCCAAACCGATGCATGAACGCCGCAAAGTCGGCATCCATCAAGGGGGGAATGTGCCCAAACGTGTCGTGAAACATATCCGGCTCCTCGATGTAATCCAGTTGATCAGGACGACGCACCCACGTGGACGTGCAGAACCGCTTTTGGGCCAAAAGCTGGAAGAAGTCCTCGACTGGAATCAACCCAGGCACCACCGTCAACGACCACCCCGTGGTCTGTTGGAGCAGGGCTTCCATGGCCGAGATGCGCGGCACATCGTCTCGGGTCAACGCGCCCTGCATCGCCGCGAGACTCCTCAGGTAAAGAGGAGACGCCTTGCCCTCCAGGTTGGCCACCTGCCGCTCGTACAGACGCTTCCACGTGTTGTGGTGATCGTCTGTGTAGGCATCCCAATGTTGCAACAATCCCTGGACCATGTGATGAAAATACACCACATCGCCCAGGGATTGAATGGGTTGGGTTGTGAACCGGCTTACTGCACGGCGAGCCGTGTGGTCGTGCAGATGCCGTTGGCCGACGTGACTTGGACATGGTACATGCCCACGGCCAGGCCGCCGAGTTCGAGTTGCGCCACAGCGCCTTGACGCCAAACAGACACGTTCACTTCACGGCCGCTGGCATCGAGCAAGGTCACCGCATCCGACGTCGACAATCCTTGCACCCACGCCTGCTCACGGGCAGGGTTGGGCATCACCGTCCACGTGCGCAATCCGGCATCGCGCACGGCATCTCCGCCGCCATTGATGGCGTTGAGGATGCCCCGGAATTCTTGGTGGTACAGGTTGGCCACACGCGCGTCGTGAACGATCACAGTGTTCTCGTCGTTGACGTTTTCCGCACTGGACGACCAGTTGTGCGATCCGGTGATCACCATGGGGTCAGAGCTCACATCGCTGTGATCGATGATGCAGTACTTGTGGTGGCAGTCGCCGCTGATGTCGTGGGCGTATGCCTGCACACCGTTGCTGATCAAGTTGTCAAATTCACTGCCGGTCGTGTTGACCTGTTCAATGACCCCCACAGGGCTCACGAAGAAACTCTGATTGAGCTCCACAATGGCGTCTCCGAGGTCGTCGCGCGTCAGGGTCAACAAGGCAAACTCGAAGTTGGCGTTGGCCGCCTCAATCTCTGCCTGAATCGCCGCAGTGGTGCCGTCTGTTGGAGAGAAGTACAACTCCACGGGGCTGCCTCCCACAAGGAAGTCCACAGGCGTGTTCCAAGTTTTGTCTGGACCAAACTTCGCGTTGGCTGGATCGGGCGTCATTCCTTCTGCCCCCCACATTTCTTCAAACTCGAGCTCGTACGCACGGGCCAAGCTTTGGTCTTCCAGAACAATGACGTTGTTCAGGTCGCTGACCAATTGACCGGTCGTCAGGTTGGTCGACCCTGTCAAGACAAACGATGACTCCGCAAAGTCCGCATCGCCGATGATGAACTTGTTGTGCATTCCGCTGCCCTCCCCGTCGGTGCGAGGGTGGGTGACCACAGAAGCGTCGAGGCTGCCGAGTCCGATGTTGGCGTTTTGGCCTTCGTAAATCCAGCGAACCTGAACCCCATTGGCCGCGGCGGCATTCACCGCGTCTTCCACGGTTTGGTCGTTCAAGTTGTACGCCGCCACATCCAACGTGTGCTGGGCGCTCATGATCCACGCCGCCACGGTGTCGTTCATGTCGGTTCCCAAAGACAGAGCCAGCTCGTCGGTGGCCACGCTGTGGTCCACGGGACCGTTGAAGTAGACGTGAATGTCGCCTGAGCTTTCCGACACGGTGGCGTAAGCACGGATGGCCGACGCGGCTTCCGATCCATCAGCCAAGGTGCACACCGCACGGGCGTAGTAAATGGTGCCAGGCTCAAGTCCAGTCAATTCAGCCACGTGGCTGGGCGTGTTGGTGCCCCCTGCCGTCGTTTGGCCCAAGTCTTCGGTCAAGCCGTATTCAATCACACCGTCGCATGCCAAATCCGTGGTCCACGACAACGTAAAGCTCGTGGTCGCCATGTCCGATTGGATCACAGGAGACGTGAAGCAAAGTGCCGACGCAGGGATCAAATCCACAGGGCCGCGGGGAAGCAATTGATAGCCGCCAAAACCGTCGAAGGAAAACTGCGAGACGATGCCGAGCATGTCAACTTCACACCCTGTCAACTCCTCTCCCACCAGGCTGTTGCTGGTGCGAACGTAAATGACCCCCGACTCCCCTGAAGCGGTGAAATCGTAGGTGTTGTTCCCCGTAATGAAGGTGCCCGCCAAGGGGAAGGTCACGCCGTTGACGCGCACGAGTTGACCTTCGAGGTCTTCGCCCATTTGGGCCGGAGTGATGTCGAGCGGGGTCGGCAGCGTGCCTTGCCCAAAGAACGAGACGTCCGTCAAGTTGGGCCCCACTTCGAGCAATCCGTTGTATTCGGTGATTTCACCCGTGACGCTCAAGCTGTCGCCAATTTGCGGCGTGGCCTCCCATGCCGACCAATCTTGGCCGGGGTACAAAGCGATGCCTGCGGTGGCGTCCTGGAGGTAACGCACCGAGCCGAGGTTGTCGTCGCTGGTGACCACGCCGGTGACGGTGACCGTTTGGCCAATGTTGTAATTCTCGCGCATGTCGAGAATGTTCTCTTGCGCGACCACGGAGGCCGACACCATGGCAGCCGCGAAGGCCAATGTCAGTTTCAAGTTCATTCTTTGGGGGTTCTGTTTTGAAGTCCTTTCAATTCAAGCACGGCGCTCAAACGCACCATTCGGGGTGGTCCAACGAACACCTCGGCACGCCCACTCCCACCTTCCAACCCGTAGCCATTGAAGGCGTACTGCGAGTTGTTGGTGGCGTCGGAGACGTACAGTGCATTCAAGGCGTTGGTCACACTCAAACGCACGCGCAATCGGGCGTTGTCTGACACGTCAAACGTGGTGCCCATGTTCATGTTCAACAGCGAATAGGCCGGGGTCACCCACACGTCCTTCGGCTCGCCTTCCGTGATGACGTCTCCAGGGGAGAACCGCGCATAGTGCTGCCAGAAGAAGGTGTTTCTCACGGAGAAGTAGGTGCCGCGCATGGGGGAATACCTCCACGCCAAAGAAATTTGGCGCTGGGCGGCATCGCCCACCTTCACCCCGTCCAAATTGACCAACGTGTCCGCGATCGCACCGTCGTCCACGCGGGTGATGAAAGCATTTGTGGTGCGGTTGATGAGGTCCACGCTTTCGTTGCTGGTCCAGCGCCAATTCCCCGCGGACACCACGCCTTGGATGTTCAGTTTGCTCGTGGGGTCGTACGAAAAGTCCCACTCAACGCCGGAGTGCACAGCGTCAGCATTGAGCAAGTTGTACCCCAGGTTTCGGTCCACATCGTCGATCACAGACGTGGCCACCTCGCCCCATTCGTCAGCACTCGCGTTGCTTTCCGCAAGGTCAATCATGGCTTCGCGACCCGCTACGGTGGACGTGTCTGCATACACCGAGAGGTTGGGGTCTTGCCACAAATTCGACACCCCATAGAATCGGTTCACAGGTTTGTTTTCCCAAGCTGTCCGGTAGGCGTTGATGTTGGATGCAAAATTGCCTTTGGCGTACTTCACCCCTGCCTCCACAGCCTTGACGTATTGGTTTTCGTAGCCCTCAATGAGGTTGTTGTTGATGTCAAACACCGAGTTGAACAAGGGGGCGCGGTTCAAGTACCCCACATTGGTGTAGGCGTTCACCCATTCGCTGAAGTTGTAGTTTCCTCCAGCCTTGATGGTCGCGCTGTTGAGGCGCTGCCAATCGGTGGTGTAGGTGGTCAACCCTGGGTGATCTGCCGTCAGGAACGTCGTGTCCATCAGCCATTCCGTTTCACCCAACACGCGGTACTCATCGGTGGAGCGAACCTCGTACGTGGTGTCGTTGAGGGTCACCACATGGGGTCGGAAATAGTCGATGGCCCGGTACCAGCTCTGGGCACCCGAGACGTTGATGAAGGCGGAGTAGTTGTACTTGTCGAGCTCAAACTGGAAATAGGACCCTCCCCAAGCCACTTGGCCGTCGTCGTAGTAGTAGTACTTGTCTCCTGTTCGAAGCGGAGTGTCAAAATCGGAATTCTGGTCTCGGCGATCGTCCGGCGCATCGTAGTAATCTGCCCCAAACATGTCGCCAATGGTCCGGTAGTGGCTGCCCGTGTAGTGACGTGCGTCCACACCGGCACTGAAGTTCAGCTGGTCCGACAAGGCCGCGTTGAAATTGGACAAGGCCCCAAACCAACGGTGATCGTTGTGGGCGATGCGGATGAAATTGGATCCCTTGCGTTCGCCATTCTCGTCCACGTTCAGCCCATTGGGTCCAAATTCAAACAGCTGATGAGAATCCCACGTCTGCTGCAAATCAAGCGTGCCGTCCGCCATGCGTCCCCCGGGGGTGCTGGCAAGCGCCTCTCCTCCTCCACTTCCAAAACTCGCATACGCAGTGGTGGTCAGCGTGGCTTTGTCGGACAAACTCCACACGTCCCGCACCGTCACAATGGGCTTGAAATACTGGTTTTGACGGGGATTGTACCGACGCATTTCTCCGTAAGTCGTGTCGACCTGCCCCGTCTCCTCGTTGAAGTTGTAGAACACCTCCTGGTAGTTCACCAAGAACTCGTTGAAACCGCGGCCACGGTTGAGGATGGCCGTGGTGTCCTCTTGCAAATCCGCCACCAACGACTGGTATTCTTCGACGCTGGCCTCTCCTTCCTCGTCGATCAATTGTTGCGCAAGGTCCGTGTCGTACTCGTGCACTTGCATTTGGTAAGAACGCTGGCCGTGGCGCTGAGGAGCACCAAACGTTGTGAAGCTCAAGTTGTGGTTGCCCACGGTCTTTCTGCCCTTGAGGTAATAGGCATAGGCTTCCGACTCCAACCCTTCTGCAAATCCTTGGTTGGTCTTGTACGAGCCCACAAAATGAAGAAACCCTTTGTCTTGGTTGCCAAACACGCCACTGAGGCTGTTCCGGAAGTATCCGTACGAGCCCATCTCGGTTTGGTAGTTGATGGCGCCATTGGCCGATTCGTCTCCCCCAGTCAGGATGTTGATGGTGCCCCCCACCGATGGAATGGCGAGCTTGCTCGCGCCCAGGCCACGCTGAACCTGAGTCGTGCGCACCACCAGGTCCAAACCGGCCCAGTTGCTCCAGTACACCCATCCGTTTTCCATGTCGTTCATGGGGACACCGTCGACCATCACCGCGAGGTTGGTTTGGTCGAAGCCCCGAATGGTCACGCGGGCATCTCCATCCCCTCCACCTTGCTGCGTGGCGTACACGCCAGGGGTGGTGTTCAGGACCAGCGGCAAATCACGCCCCGCCAATTCCTCCTGAATTTGGGCGGGAAGGACGTTGGTGAACGCCACAGGGGTTTTGCGGGAAATCACCACATCCGCAGAGACCACCGCCTCTTGCATGATGAGGGTTTCCATCCGGAACCGGACGCTTGCCTCTGCAGCATCGCAGGTCACCTGACGCGTTTGGCTGGCGTAGCCGATGTACGACACCTCCAGCGTGGCAGTCCCTTTGGGCACGAGCAACGAAAACCGACCGTCGAGGTCTGTGGCGACCACGGCATTGCCAGACTTGACGTAGGCTCCGATCAAGGCATCGCCCGTCAGCGCATCCACCACAGATCCGTTGATGGGGCAGAGCTGGGCTTGGGCAACCGACATCGAGGCCCACAAGGCCAGGGTCAGGGCCACCCAGGGCTTCATGTTCGACATGGCTGAGGTGCTTATTTGCGGACCACGCGGTGCGTCGCGCGGGCGCCGTTCTGGAGCACGACTTCCATGAGGTACATACCGGAGGGCACTTGGCCGAGGGCCACCTCTGCCACACGCTCGCCGTTCAATGGCTGAACCGCCACGCGCTGTCCGGCCAAGTTGTGCAACACCACTTCGCGGAGGGCGCCTTCGCTGCGCACCCAAACGGCCTCACCTGAAGCGGGGTTGGGGAACACCGAAATGTCCGCCGTCAACGCCTGCTCTCCCACGCCGGTCGTGCCGCAATCGCAGGTGTGGAAACCGAGGTTCTCAAACACGATGTCGAGGGTGTAGTTCAAGGAATCGTTGGACCACAAAATGCCGTCCCACTCGTCCACCACGAGGTAATCGTTGAGGGCGTCGGTGTCGCCACCGGTGACAGACGTCTTGCGGATCAACGTGTGGTTCTGGGTCATTTCAGCCCAACCAGTGGTGCCGGGATCCTCTCCAATCTTGCCGAAGATGTCGATCGGGGTGTTCGTCGAGATCTTGCGCAAAACCATGGCGTCGTTGCCGTTGAAGTACATGGCGTTGTTCTCCTCGTACACAGGGCACACCCAAAGGTCTGCCGCCTCGGCGAGTTCGTCCCACACAGGGGCTTCAAAATCCACACCGTCGGGGTCTTGCTTGTCGAGCACGACCACCACCACGCTGTTGGCGGCGAGGGTGCCTGAAAGCTCCACTTTTTGGTTGTCCTGGGCTGCGGTGGCGCCGTTGGAGTAGCGCTCCAAGCGGTAATCGCTCAAGTCCACAGCCGCGTTGGTGGGGTTGTAAATCTCAATCGCTTTGTTGTTGCTCCATCCTTCGATGTACTCCGACATGAAGAGTTCGTCGCATTGGGCGAAGGCATTGAACGAGGTGAAGGCCAACGCCGTCATCAAGAAGGGGAAAAGAGATTTCATGGGTCTTTGATTTACAGAGGGGTTCGTTGTGATGTGTGCCCAAAATTACCTCTTCGTTTGCTACTTTCGACGAGTTAACCAAAACGCAACGTCATGGCGGTGTTTCCTTCGTCCAACGCTCATGGATTGGTCTGGTTCTGCTCCAAATGGACCGCCACCCTTGTCCTTCTGTTTTCTGCATCATTGGCTTGGGCCCAACCAGGGGGATTGGGTTGCCTCGTAGATGCTGGCATCAGCCCGCAGGAAGTTTGCGTGGACGACCACATTTTCCTCGGAGGAAACCCCACGGTGCCTGAGGCATTGTCAGGCGAGGTGGCATCGATCATGTGGAGTGTGGTGACCCCCGGAGTCGAGGTAGAATTCAGCCCCAGCGCATTCGAAGCCAACCCACAAGTCTACATTGACCAAGTCACCACGTTTGAGGTGACCATGACGCTCAACGACGGATCCACGTGCTCAAGTCAGGTGACGCTGATGCCCATTGAGCAACCCACCCTCGACCTGCCAACCTCCATCGTGCAGTGCGACGGTGTTCTTCAGGTCCAGTTTGTCAATGCCACACCGTCCAACTCTGTCTTCATCGATTATCAGGTCAATTGGGGAGACGGCACGGTGGAAACCTTGGATTGGGCCGAGGGATTTTCGCATGCCTACGACCAAGCTGGCTCCTACAGCGTCGGAGTCATCGCAGATTTGGGCTTGTGCAGCAACAGCGCGTCCGTGGAGGTGTTTGTCGGCTCCGCCCCTTCCTCGCCCAACCTCGTGATCGACCCGACGGTGTGCAGTTCCTCCAGCCTCGAGTTGGTGTGGCAGGGGCTTTCAGACTACCCTTTGGGCACGGCGTGGTTGCTAGAGGTCGAAGGCGCTCCTGCATTTTCCGGTCAAGTTCAACCTGGCACGTCCGACACGCTCACGTGGCAATTTGGATCTGTCACCGATTGCGTGGACGCTTTGAGCAGCGTCTCTTTTTACGCAGAAGCACTCAACACGTGCTCCTCCCCCACAGAACCAAGTGTGGGCTCCGCCGAGGTTCAAGTTCAGCTTGAACCCACCGCCGATGTGAGCCTTGTGGGGGACTCTTGCGCGCAAGTGACCTTGCAGGTGGGCGAAGACACGTTTTGTCCCGATTTGTTGGAGCATCAGTGGAGCGTCACCCAAAACGGACAGCCTGCTGCCCTTTCTACCTTGAACGGAGGCCCCACCGAACCGTACTGGGTCTTTCTCGCCGATTCAGGTCACTACGAGGTGGTGCTTCAATCGGTGAACGATGCGTGTGGGTCTGCGTCCGACACTTCTGCTTTTTGCGTGGAGATGCCCACCCCCACCTCCTGGGACAGTGGCGACCTCGTGGATGGCGCTGCGTTGCAGAGATGCATCGGCGACTCCATCTTCTTGGGAATCGACTCCCTCATTCCCGTGTGCACCGACAGCATTGCGGTGTCTTGGTCCATCCTTCCTTTGGACGCTTCGAGCGACACGGACGTGGTGGGCATGACCACGGACAGCCAATTTGGCCGATGGTTCACGTTTGACTCGTTGGGCCATTTCCTTATAGAACTTGGCGGGGCCGCTGGATGTGGAGATTTCACCCTCAGCGCCTCGGTCTTGGTGACGGAAGTCCCGGAGCTTCAATTGTCCAGCTACGATTCGGGGCAGGAAGCCGACTCCGTGCTGTGCGTGGGAGAAACCGTCACCGTCACCGCATCCCTTGATGCGTACCAGTTGACCAATGGCGCCTACGGATTGGAATGGACGTTGTTGGACACGGCGGGTGTGCCATCCAACGCGGCAGACATTGTTCAGTTTGGCGACTCGTCGGTGATTGTCCAAGCCCTCACTGCCGGCGTGGTGAACGTGGCCTTGCAGGTCTCTGGCACTTGCGGGGTGGCCCACGACACGCTTTCGCTGACCATCGAAGGTCCCTATCCCAACAACTACACCGTGTTGTCCGGGGTGGAATTGGATTTGCCCACGCCCTATCCTGTGTTCATGCAGTGCTTGGAGGACACCCTCGTTCTGCAATACAATGCCCCTTGGGCCGAGGAAGTCAACATCTCCGCCCTCGCTTTGGACGTGGTCGAGGTGGTGGACATTGACCCTCCCCATGTCGGCAATTTGATGTGGCTGTCCACAGGTGAAAACCTTGCTTTTGAGATTCAATACGTCTCCAATGCAGGGTGTGTGTATGAAGACACCCTCTCCTTCCGATCCTTGTTCCTTCCAGAAATTCATGTGTTCACACCCGACGTCGTGTGCGGAGGCGAGGACGCCCAATTCGATGCCGAGGTCATCCCTGGATCCACAGGAATCATGGCGGCCTACGACTGGATTCAGGTCAATGGCCCCAACACGGCTTCTGATCTCGGTGTGGTGGTCCAAACCACGGAAGACCCCGTGTTCTTCGCCCCACCGCCATGCAACGTGGGCCTTCACATGCACGCCCAAGTCACCGACAACTATGGCTGCGTGGGGGTCACCCCCAACCCCGCATCGGGATACGCCAGTTGTCCCGCTCCTCCTCAAGCATTGGGCAATGGCACTTCAGGAAGCGTGGCCACGTGCACAGCGCAAGACTCCTTGGCGACCTTGGCCTTGTTGGGCATCCCTGAAGGTGGCGTTTGGACGGCGCCCGAAGGGGTCGTCTTGAACAACGACACGGCCACCGCAACCGCGTCGCAAGGCAATGCGTACATCAACCTCCAATACACCATCGTCAGCGACTTGGGGTGCCCCTCCTCGTCTGGACTGTGTTGGATCCAAGCGTCTCAAGATTCGACAGGGACATGCGACATTCCTGAAATCTGCGACGACCCCACCGCGTGCAATTACAATTTTCCGCCAGAGTGTGGCATCACAGGATGCATTTACCTGCCGGATTTGCCCGACGCCAACATCGTGGAAGACTCTCTGACGTTTTGCCAAAGCAGTGCGAGCCATGCGCTGAGTGCACTCGAACCCACCATGGGCACATGGTCTGGACAAGGTGTCTCCAACACGGATGGCTTGTGGGGCAGTGGCGCGTGGCTGAGCTTGTCCACGCCCGGTGAATGGTACGTGTACTTTGAGGGAGGAATCGGCGGTTGCTCCTCCTTGGACTCTGTTCACGTGACAATTCATCCGGCCCCGACCCACGACCACCTCGATTACGTGGCGGCATGCGGAGGATCGACCTTGGACTTTGACTTCAGTGCGTCAGGCACCGGTGGCGTGTGTTGGAGTTTCCAGTGGTACGACCAAACGCCCTTGGCATGCAGCGACAGCACGACGTGGGAGGTGGATGGCTCAGGATTTGTGGCGTGGGAGGTCGTCGACTCTTTGGGGTGTTCGTCCAACATGGTGTTTGAACTCGAAGATTGGGGCGGGCCTCAGGCCATCGCAGGTGGCGACACCACGCTGTGCCTTGGCGCAACCCCCAATGTGATGGAATTCGAATTTGGGGAACCGTACGCCCTCGGCTGCAACCCCACGTCCGGAGAATGGTCTGGCCAAGGGGCCAGCTATGAATTCTTCGCGGAAGTGTGGAACGACGGCAACTGCGTGCAACCCGAAGAGCCATGGACGGACAGCGTTTGGGTGTTCAATGCAAACGAATTGGGAGAGTTTGAATGGATTTGGACCGTGGTGGATTGTCACGGATGCATCGACCAAGACACCATCACCGTCACCGTGGAGGAACCCACTCCCCCCTTCATTCCTTCCCTCGATTTTTGTCTGGAAGATCCCGTAGGCCTTGTGAGCCCCCAAATTGGGGCGTGCTGGACAGGGCCCGGCATTGACCCCAACTACGTCTTCGACCCCTATGTGGCGGGTGTGGGAGAGCACACCTGGACAGTGGGATTTGGAGAAGGCAGTTGCGCCATGCACGACACCGTGGTGGCAGTGGTCAATCCCAACCCCGAGCCGTCACTCCTTTCCCTGGGTGAAAACCCGTGCATCGGCACCCCATTCAACGTGTGTTTGGACGAGAGCGATCCTGTGGTGTCGTCATGGACCGTGCAATGGTCCTCCTACCCCGACATGCAGGGCACCGAAGGATGCGAGGGACCCTGCTGCACCATGCTCAACGCCCAAAGCGGCTCCGTCACGGCCTTGGTCACGGACACCAAGGGATGCACCGGGGAGGCAGAGCAGGTCATTTCCTTGGCCACCACCATTCCTGTCACCCTTCCTGACACCTTGGAGTTTTGTGCGGATGGAGGAGAACACCTGTTGCTCGGCGCTTTGCCTGCCTTTGGTGTTTGGAGTGGAGACATGGTCCTCGAAGACAGCTTGTTTGTGACAGAGGAACAGGGGCTGTTTGACCTCGTGTACAGCTACGTGTCACCTGATGGTTGCTTGAGCGAGGGGTTTGCCACGGCCCAAGTCGTGGCCGTGCCCGAGCCTGAAATCGCCACTCCATCGACAGAAACGTGCTGGTTGTCCCCGCTGCTGTTGCAATCTGCAGACGATGGTGTTTGGATTGGAGAAGGGATCAATGCTGACGGCTCCATTCAGGTGGCTGCACCAGGAACCTACACCTATCAACTTGCCGTCGGCGAGGGCTCGTGTTACGCCTTCGACGAAGTGGATGTGACGTTCCTTCCGCTGCCTTCCAGCAACATCTTGACCCAATTTAACGGGGCTTCGACGCCGCTGTGCACCGATGAGCCTCTGGCCATCGACATCTCTGAGGAATACATCGTCGAGAACGGCATTGTCAACGGCTTTGCCCTCGGTTGCGAGGGTTTGCAAGGCACTTTCCCGCATTTCACGTTCCAACCCAACGAAGACTGCGCCATCAGTGTGGTCGTCCAAGACGAGAACGGTTGCTCTGCATCCGAGACCCACACGATTGTTGTCCCGGGACCGCAGCCCTTTTATCCTGGACCGGGAGTCCCCATTTGCTTGGGCCAAACCGCGGAGCTCGACGGATACATTGTCCCTGGATGCAATGCCGACGACCTCGAGTGGCTGGGAGAATGTGTGACTCCTGACGGCCAAATCGTGGCCAGTGAAGTGGGCATTTGTGTGGTGGAATTGCACGTTGACGATTGCAACGGTTGTCCACTCGTGGGGGAGCGGGAAATTTTGGTGCTGGATGTGCCTTCGGTCAACATCGCTTGGGAAGATTCCGTGGTGTGCGACGGCGAAGAGGTCGACATGGCGGTGGACGTGTACGGTGGAAGTTTGAGCTACGAGTGGACCTGGGTGGATGGAAGCCTTCTCAGCGCACCCGACACGCCCTGGGTGGCGGTCAATGAAGGCCTCGCGCCCATCGATGTGGAGGTGTCGGTTTCCGCCGAAAACCTGTGCGGAGTCAACGACGATTCGGCAACTTTGACCATCAACCCGACCATTGAAATCAACCCCAGCTCGAGTGCCACGGGCACGCCTCTGTTGGACAGCATGGCATGTGCCCCAGTGTGGATGACCTTTGTCGCAGAGGCGCCTGGCGCCAGTGAGTGGGTGTGGTCGGACTGGATGGAGCAGGATCCCGACATGCCCAACGCGGCGACCTTTGTCGTGGATGCAGTCGACACCGTGACGGTGTTTGACTTGAGTGTTCAGGCAGGCATCACGGCGAGCATGTGCTCGAACCCCACAGCATGGACCTTGACCGTGGTTCCCGAGCCCCAAGCCCAACTTTCAGCCGACCTCACCGATTTCTGTGGCGACGCCTTTGAGCCTGGATTGGAATACACCGCGGAACAAGGTGCCCCTGAATGGGCCTGGACGGGCGGCGGACTGCCCTCGGGCTTTCCGGACGAATGGACCATCACCGAGAGCGGTGCCACCGTCCTAACGCTTGTGGTGACCACGGAGGTCCCGGGCGCATCGTGCGCGTCCACCGCGACCCTCCCCCTTTCTCTCTACCCGCAACCGGTGGCCGATTTTGCCCTTCTTTCCGACTCGGTGGTCTGCGCACCAGGTACGTTTGAAATTTTGGACTTGAGTGCGGACGCCGTCGAAATCGCCTGGTACGTCGACTACGTGGGGGGATGGTTGGATCCGGGAGAAACGCTGAACCTGCTGTTGCCCATTGCCGGTCAGTATGGCATGGCCTGGGCGGCCCTCGGCGAGGGAGGCTGCAACGACACGTTGTTTGTCTCCGACGTCTTTGAAGTGCTGCCATCGCCCAATGCGGACATTTGGTCCAACCAGCCCGCGTTCATTCCATGGAGCATGGAGGGAACGGAGTTTGTCTTCAACGACATCAGCCTTGGTGGCGACAGCACCATCTGGACGGTGGGCGACAGCACCATCATCGACGAGGACATCTTGAATTTCTTCTATGAAGATCCCGGAGTCTATTCGGTTTCGCAACAGGTGTACAACGCGTTTGGTTGCCAGGACACGGTGAGTTTCCGCTTTGAAATCATCGACGAACTGGCCATCCACGTCCCCACGGCATTCACGCCCAACGGCGACGACTTGAACGACGTTTGGAAGCCTGTCCTCGCCGGTGAAAGCCGCATCGAAGCGTATCACCTTCAGGTCCTCAGCAGGTCAGGTCAAGTGATGTTCGAAACCTTCGATCCGGACGCTGCGTGGGACGCCTTGGACGTGCCACGACCGGAACGCCTTGAGGACGTCTCCAACAGCGTCTTCATGTACGTGTTGCGTGTGCTTCCGGAGGCCACCCCATTGGAGCCCAATCCGGAATGGTTCGAATACACGGGGCACGTCATGATTGTGGACTGAAGCGGATGCGAGGTCAAGCGCGACCTTCCTCGATGGCCAACTTGACTTTCCGGGTCAATCCTCGGTGGACGAGGTCGTAGCTGTGGTCCACCAGCTCCAGAAACATCGTCCATGACA
>WTJL01000045.1:0-8680 GCA_011524845.1 Flavobacteriales bacterium
CTTGTCGTTGGTCAACCTCAACGGCACCACCCACAGCATTGGCGGCCTTCCCGGTCAGTGGACAGTTGGGCCCGCCACGGTGCTTGAAACCGATGTGGTCGCCTACAACGGTGTGGTGCATGTCATCGACGAGGTGTTGGCCCCAGAGATTGAAATTCCTGAAGGCACATGTGGCGTGTGGACACTCGAGCTGACGAGCCCCAACGCGGCCAATGGGGAAGGATGGGAGTTCAATGGGCCGTTTGATGGGGTCTACGTCGAACTTCAAGTCAACCAATCGGTGCTTGATTTGGTCACGTTGCCGGGCGGCAGTTCCTTCAACTACGAGTTTGGCGTCGACGTCGGAGATGTCGTGAACGCTGTGTTCTACGACTTCGGCGACGCCTACCTGCCCGGGTATCGTTTGTTCGATGGGGAAGGGGTCTTGTTGGTTGAAGAGCAGGGAACGTTCAACAGTCCAACGGCTTCCACGTTTGGGCTCCACGCCTGTGAGAATCCATATGAAAATGCTTGTGGGTTCATCACTGTAGAATTCGAGGACGAGTACGGCGACGGCTGGGACGTGGGCGCCCTCTTGGTGTTTATAGACGACGTATTGACCTACGAATTGACCATGGCGGCAGGGACAGAACAGGACGTTGTTTTGCCCGTGAATGCTGGAGCGGAGCTGGATTTCGTGTACCAGTCGTCGTACTTCCCTCAAGAAAATGGATACCAGGTCCTCGGTGTGGATGGCGACCTCCTTGTCGACGAAGCGGTCCTTGGCCAATCGCCTGGCAATGCCTTGAACGTCGTGCCGTGTCCTTCGTCCACCGATGGGGTGGACGGCGAAGGCGTCTCTTCGTGGATGTTGGTGCCCAACCCCGCCCTTTTTGGGAGCTTCGCGTTGCAAGGGCCCCAGTCGGAAAACGTCCATGTGAACATCTTCAATGCATTGGGAAGTCTGGTCAAAACAGTGGATTCCTGGTCGGGTGAACCCATTTCCACCCAAGGATGGGCTCCCGGTTGTTACGTGGTCACGGTGACTTCCGATTCGTCTCAAGGGTCGTGGCGGCAGCGATTGGTGGTGCAATGAGCAGCCTTTTCTCCAAGACCTTTTCCCCAAGGCCTGTGGAGAACTGAGGCCTCAGAGGGCAGATGGCATCCCGAGGGCTGAAGCATCTTTGCCGCATGGGAAAACGCATCAGTGGCATTCAACAAGTGGGCATCGGCATTCCCGATGTGCACAAAGCGTGGAAGTGGTACCGCAACGCATTTGGCATCGACATCCGCATGTTTGAGGAGGCTGCGGAAGCGGCGCTCATGACGCGCTACACCGGAGGGGAGGTGCATGCCCGCCACGCGGCACTCGCCCTGCACATGGGAGGAGGCGCAGGGATGGAGATTTGGCAATTCACCAGCCGAGAGCCACAACCCGCGCCCTTCGAGGGGCAACTCGGCGACACGGGCATCTTCATTTGCAAAATCAAGTGCAAAGACGCCGACGCCATGCACGCTGAGCACGCCCGTCGGGGCATTGCTTCCTTGGGGCCTGTGCACACCCGTCCCGACGGGAGCAAGCACTTTTACTTGAAAGACCCGCACGGCTACTTTTTTGAGGTGGTGGAAAGCAACGAGTGGTTTGGCCCTGCGCCGTATGGCGGTGGGGTTGGAGGCGCCGTGTTGGGGGTCAGCGACGTCGAGAAGTCGCTCAAGCTTTACCGGGACGTGTTGGGATACGACCATGTGGTCATGGACGAAACCGCCGTTCATCCTGCTTTTGCACCACTTCCAAGCGGAGGCCAAACCTACCGCCGCGTCGTCCTCAAGCGTTCCCAACCCACCGAAGGGGCATTCAGTGAATTGCTCGGGGGAGGAGAAATCGAACTTGTTCAGGCCATGGACCGCGAGCCGCGCAACTTGTTTGAGGGTCGTTTTTGGGGGGACCTGGGCTTCATTCACCTTTGCTGGGACATCCGGGACATGAAAGCTCTTGGCGAGGAACTCGAAGCGGCAGGGTTCCCATTCACCGTGGACAGTTCGTCGTCGTTTGACATGGGCGAAGCCAGCGGACAATTCACCTACGTGGAAGACCCCGACGGCACGTGGATTGAGTTTGTCGAGACGCACAAGATTCCCATTGTCAAAAAGATCAACTGGTACCTGGACACCCGCACACGTCCTCAGAACAAGCCCTTGCCGAAGTGGATGTTGAAGATGCTCCGCTTCAGCCGCGTCAAAGACTGACGCGTTGTGAATGGCCTTGGGATAACTGAGGCCTTTGCGGAGAATCAACTGGTCAGGCGTCGGGTTACTTTCGACGTCATGAAGCATGCCTGTTCTCTTTGGTTTTGGCCTTTGGCCGGCGTGGCGGTTGCCACGTGGATGGCGTCTTGCGGCGCTCCTTCTCATGAATCCATGACGTATCCCGAATCCCGAACCGTCGACGTCGTCGACACCCTCTGGGGCACCGCCGTGGCGGACCCCTACCGCTGGTTGGAAGACGACCGCGACCCTGAAGTGATGGAGTGGGTGTCCGCCCAGGCCAGTACCGCCCGTGCCTACCTCGACGGCTTGCCTGAACGGGAGGCCTTGCGCGAGCGTTGCGAAGCGTTGTTCAACCATCCGCGCGTGGGCATCCCTCGCCGCATCGGAGAAAAGGTGTTCTTGACCCGAAACAATGGCCTCCAAAACCAAAGCGTCATCTTCGTTCAAGACGAAGAAGGGGGCGAGGAACGCGTCTTTTTGGACCCCAACGCGTTGAGCGACGACGGGACGGTGACCGCCAACTTGTCTGGTGCTTCTCCCGACGGCCGCTACGTGGTGGAGGTTCGCAACGCTGCTGGATCAGACTGGCAAGAAATGCGCGTGCTCGACTTGGAGACGGGAGAAACCACCGGCGAAGTGTTGGAGTGGGTGAAATTCTCCGGAGCCTCATGGGTCGACGGGGGGTTCTACTACAGCCGTTACCCAGCGCCAGAAGGTTCAGCCTACAGCGCTGAGAACACCTTCCACAGCGTGTACTTCCACAAAGTGGGCACCCCACAGTCAGAGGACGAATTGGTGTTCCGCAACGACAACGAGCCCAACCGATACCACTTTGCCGGAACCACAGAAGACGGCAAGTACGTGGTGCTCAACACGAGCACAGGAACCGACGGCAACAGCCTTCACGTGAAGCCGCTGAACCAAGACGGCGCAGAGTGGGCGCCCATCGTCGACGGGTTCACGCACCACTCTTCGGTGGTGGAGCATGTCAACGGCAAACTCTACATGTTGACGGACATCGATGCGCCCCGCTACCGTTTGGTGGCGGTGGATCCTGCGGACCCGTCCAACATGGCGTTGTGGAGCGACGTCTTGCCCGAGTCTGAAGACCTGTTGGAGTCGGTGAGCGTGGTCGGGGGGCAACTTTGGGCGATTTACCTGCACAATGCGTCCAACCGCGTGATGCGCTGCGACCTCGACGGCACCAATGCCCGGGTTGTGGACTTGCCTTCCGAGGTGGGTTCTGTAGGAGGCTTCGGAGGCAAAATGGACGCCAAAGACCTGTACTACGCCTTCACGTCCTTCACGCAGCCGACGTCGATTTACAAACTGGACATCGCCACGGGGGAATCCAGCTTGTGGAGCATGCCCGATGTGGCGTTTGATCCGTCGGAGTTTGAGGCGCGGCAGGAGTGGTACACCTCCAAAGATGGCACGCGTGTCCCGATGTTCATTGTCCACAAGAAGGGCCTCGAGAAGGACGGCACCAACCCCACACTGCTCTATGCGTACGGCGGATTCAACATCAGCCTGACGCCAAGTTTCAGCGCCAGCAACGTGGCGTTCCTGGAGCGTGGTGGCATCTACGCCATGCCCAACTTGCGCGGCGGAGGGGAGTTTGGGGAAGCCTGGCACAAGGCCGGCATGCTCTTGGACAAACAAAACGTGTTCGACGACTTCTTTGCCGCGGGCGATTACCTCGTGGAACAGGGCTACACCTCGCACGAGAAGCTCGCCATAGCCGGGGGAAGCAACGGGGGACTGTTGGTCGGAGCCATCATGACCCAGCGTCCAGACTTCGCCCGCGTGGCGCTGCCTGCAGTGGGGGTCATGGACATGCTTCGTTACCACAAGTTCACGATCGGTTGGGGATGGATCCCCGAGTACGGCTGTGCAGACAGCACCAAGGCTGACTTTGACAACTTGTACGGTTATTCTCCGGTGCACAACCTTCGAGAAGGCGTGACGTACCCGAGCACCATGGTGACCACGGCCGACCATGACGACCGCGTGGTTCCTGCCCACAGTTTCAAGTTTGCTGCACGGTTGCAAGCCACCCATGAAGGAGACCGCCCCGTCCTGCTGCGCGTCGAAACCAACGCAGGCCATGGCGCAGGCAAGCCCATTGGCAAAATCCTCGACGAGCAGGCGGACAAGTGGGCCTTTGTGCTCCACGAACTTGGTGCTCAGCCATGATCGGAGATCGAAGGGTGGGAGTCTTCGCAGCCATGAGCCTGGATGGCTACTTGGCAGAACCCAACGATGGCCTCGATTTTTTGGCCAGTGTTCAGCGGGAGGACGAGGACTACGGTTACATGGCCTTTGCCAGTCGCGTGGTTGGCTATGTGGTGGGCAGGCGCACCTTTGACGTGGTGACCGAATTGTGCGACGGTCAGTTTCCCCACGTGGGGCGTTGGCCCATCTATGTGGTCACCTCCAAGGCGTCCGAGCGGAAAGAGGTGGACGGTCTGACCTTCGGCGCGCTTGACGGTTTGGCTTCTTGGCTCGCGTCGAACACCCCAGAAACGACCGGTGACGAGGTTGTGTGGTGCGACGGGGGAGGGCAACTCATCGCGGCGCTGTCAGAGCAAATTGACGAGTGGACCTTGAGTGTGGTGCCCACCTTGTTGGGCTCAGGCATTCCCTTGTTTCCGGAAGGAAGACCTTCGGTGCGCCTGTCCGCAGTCGGCGCGGCCTCTTACGATTCTGGGCTCATTCAATTGAGGTATTCCCGCACGCCTTAACGGGCTTGGATCTCCAGCCAGCCTGCGAGGTTCCAAAAGTTGAATTCATCCTCTGTCCAGCGTTGTGCGCCGGGCACCGCCACGGTCAGGGTGTGGGGGCCTGATTCAAGTCGCCCAAGCCCCATGCGTATGGGTGCGACTTGGTCGCCCGGGCACCAATTCGACCGGCTCAAGTCGGACGACGCCACGCGCTCCTCCAACGTGTCCGCACCCAACACATAGGTGGAGGGCCAAAATCCGCTCGTGGGGTTGAACCTGCGGAAGGAGCCACAGTCGTTGCGCCATGGGGTCCACGCCTCCACGGTGTCGCCATCGAGCATGACAATGTGGGGTTGCTCGGTGAATTCATCTCCGCCGGAATGTCCGCCATGACCGGTGGTCAGGAACAAGAGGTCCACCTCGCTCGGGTGCTCAAGCTCGAATGACATGTGCAGCGCCGAGTCGGGGAGCTGGGTAAAGGGCCTCTGGTCGTGGGCCAGCTTGGTGGTGTTGAACAAGGGGGAAATGGCATGCGAAGGCGCCCAATCGCAGGGAAGGTCGCTTTCCTGCATGTTGAGCCGGGCCGACAAAGCGTAGCCCTCGGCGGTCCATGTGTCGATGTAGGCGCCCACCCAAAGGGTGTCGGCGGCGGCCATCCAAGGTTGGAGAGAAGACAAGTCTGCTTGCCACGAGGCGCTGTCGGCCCAAGCGGCGACGGCCGCAGGTCGGTAAGCGTCGGCGCGCTCGGTGTGGCTGAAATGCCCCACGCCAAAAGGGGTGATGAACCGCATCCATTCCAAGGCCGGGAGTCGGTCGCCTTCACGGACGATTCCTGCGAAACGCGTTGTGTCCGCGTCGTCTCCCTCGAGCATGCGCTCGAGGTAGTCTCGGCCGGCCTCGTCGGTCAATGCAAAGAGGGTGCCGCTCTTGTCCCAAGGGTCCCCAGCAGAGGTGACGGTGACCTCAAGACGCACGTCGCACCTTCGGGCGTGGGAGGGAACGACGATGGGCTTGAGCAAAATGCGTCCCGCATCGAGGCGGTAGGTGCCGTCGTCGAGCAGAACAGAATCGGGATCGATGTCTGGGGTGAACTGGACCGCAGCTTGGGACCAAATGGTCACATGGTGAGAACCGATGGAAGGGGCGTGATGCTCGAGCGATTGACACCCCACCCAGCCCAATAGAACGGCCATGATCCAACCTGGCAAGAGTCCTTGTTTCATGAGGGGAAGTTCTGCACGAACCTCCGGCCTCCCAAATCCCTTTTCCATGTTGTATTTTCGCGGCTTCATTCCAAGGCACACCAAGTGATTCACCTCTTGTCTTTTTTGTTCGCCTCATTCGATCCCTCCGACAGCGATGCGTTGGTGGTTGGATTGCTGGGATTGAGTCTGTTTGGGTTCTTGAGCTACTGGTGGGCGCACTACAGCGAAGGCATCCAGTCTTGGGTGGAGGCCAAATGGGTGGGTGACCGTGGCAAAATCGTTCGAGTGGTGGCGCTGAAAGCATGGGGTTTTGCGACGATGGGTGTGATTCCTGCTTGGGTGCTCCATGCCAAGTGGGGATGGACACTCGAGGACATGGGCGTGGCCTGGCCCCAAGATGTTTCCGCAGAGGTGTGGGGGGTCTGGACGGCGTTGATGGTCTCCACGGTTGTGTTGTCGATGGTGGCCGGCAAGGAAGGCGCAAAAAACTATCCGCAGATTCGGGCCACTGAATGGTCTCTTTCGACCATGATATGGAGTGGATTGGGCTGGACCATCTATTTGGCCGCGTACGAATTCATGTTTCGGGGCTTTCTGTTGTTCCCCATGGCGTCGGCCATCGGCACGTGGCCTGCGGTGGCCATCAGCACGATGTTGTACTCGGTCACGCACTTTCACAAAGGGAAAGGAGAGACGCTGTGGTGTCTTCCGGTGGGGGTGTTGACGTGCTGGATGACTGTGGAAACGGGCAGCCTGCTGTTGACTGTGGTTGGACACGTGCTCGTGTCCTGGTTCAACACCGCGTACCACGTACGTCGCAACCCCAACATGACGTGGGTGGGGTGGACCCGGGGTTGAGGCTGAGGCGTGTATTGTCGTCGGTCCATGAGAAGCAACTGGTGCCTCAGGACGTCCGTCATTGCAACGCGTATTGTATCTTTCTCTCCATGAGGAAACTCGCATGCTTGTGGGGATTGTGCATGGGCATCTGCGCCACAGGAATGGCTCAGCAGGACACCCTGTGGATGGTTCCGAGTGGGGTCACGTTGGGCGGCGACACCGTGGCGGCCCTGAGGTTTTCATCTTCGCCACAGTTTCAAGCCCAAAACGAAACGTTGGAGAATTGGCCTGGATCGTGCGTCCTCGTCAACCTGGACAGCATCGCCCACCAGATTCAAACGACGGTCCCCGGCACAAGTCCTGTGACGGTCGAACCCGGTGAGGCCCAAACCTTGAGCTTGTCCATCGCGTCTCCATCCACCCACAGGATGTGGAGCACGTCACAGCGCGGGAACCTGCTGGGCTTGGAGACCATGATCCGCACGGGGTGGTCCGACCTTCCGCACTACGAATGGAACTTGAACGAGTGGGACCCTCTCGCAACGTGGACAGTGGCTTTGGGAGAAGCGGTGGATGAATCGTTGCCCTACGTACCACGTCAATTCACCATCAACGACGCCAATTTCCCCAACACCCTGCAAGACACCACAGCGCATGTGGAGTCCCAGGTGGGCGACCCAGTGTACATCTCTGTGGTGAACCAAGGCCGCATGGATCAGGTCTTGCATTTTCATGGATTCCACGTGGAGATGCTGCAGTCGTCCGCACACCCCAATAGGGTCGGGTGGTCCAAAGACACCGTTCCTGTGAAGGCAGGAGAGTGCGTGGTGGTGCGGTTGAATCCTGACCAAGCCGGGGAATATCCCGTGCACGCCCACAACTTGGTGGCCGTGACCAACGCAGGGTTTTATCCTGGCGGCATGATCACCTATTTGAACATTGCGCCATGATGAAACGCTTGTGGATGGCATTGGGGTTGGTGTGTGCCTTGGGGGCAGACCTACGCGCGCAGTGGGTTCCACCCGCGCTCTTTTCAGAAATGGACGGGCTCCATTTTTTGGACGATGGAACGGCCCTTCCCATTTGGGGATATGGATGGACCACGGACGGATACATTTCTCTTCCAGGTCCCTTGTTGGAATACACCCAAGGGGCGGATGTGGTGTTGGCCTTTGAAAATCCCAGTCCGGAAAGCCACACCATTCACCTTCATGGACTGGATGTGGACCAAGCGAACGATGGTGTCCCTGCCACCTCCTTTTACGTCGAGACTGGGGAGTCGACGTCGTATGAATTCAATGCCACGCACACAGGAACCTACCTGTACCACTGTCATGTGACCACGACCCTTCATTTGACCATGGGCATGTACGGCATGGTGTTGGTGACCCGCCCGGACGGTGCGCTGTTCGAAAACGGCCCCGTGGTGAACCAGGAAGTGCCTCTCCTCTTCAGTGATTTGGAAGTCGCGACCAATTTGGACCCCGTGGGCAGCTTCCCCTTTCACGACATGCGTCCCGATGTGTTCATGGTGAACGGGAAGTCGGGAGGGCAGCTCGCGGACGAGGTGGTGTGGACGTCCGAGATTGGCCCCACGGCCCTTCGTTTGGGCTCGATGGCGTACAGCCGAATCACATGCCACTTTCCTGCAGGGCTGAATGCCCA
>WTJL01000045.1:8780-11105 GCA_011524845.1 Flavobacteriales bacterium
GTGTACCCCAATCCGGCGCGAGAGGAGTTGACGGTGCCGTTGACGGGAAAGGAGACGTTGACGGTTTGGGGGGCGAATGGCCGTGTGGTGTTTTCGGGTCCGTTGGAAGGAGGTGTCCTTCACGTGTCGGATTGGACCAATGGCGTCTACACCGCCAAGTGGGGCGAACGACCTGTCACCCGCTTTGTGGTGGCCCACTGATGTGTCACTTGGGGCACCTTGGAACGTGACCACGAGGACCCAAAGTGCAGCACTTTGTTTGGAATTTTGGACCCAAACCGAAGCCCATGTTTTTCTTTCAACGCGCCGTGAACTGCACTCCCTCCGACGTTCAGCAAGCTCAAAGCAACCCTGACGCGGTCATCATCGATTGCCGAACACATTCAGAGGCCCGTGGGGGCAGCGTTCGCGGAGCCCATGTGAAAGATTGGTTGGGAGGAGAATTGCACCGTGCGGTGTCTCAATGGGACAAGGACAAATCCTACTATCTGTTTTGTCGCAGCGGCAACCGCAGCAAGCAGGCGGCCACATTCATGCGCAAACAAGGATTTGAGCGCGTGTTCAATGCCGGGGGATACGATCAGCTCCGAGACCTTTAAGGAGCTGACGTCAGACGGTCCACCAAGGCCACCATTTGGGCGAATTCTTCTTCGTTAAACAACCGTGTCAGCATGGCGATGCGGCCATCAGGCGCCACCACGACATTCCTTGTCACACCCGACTTGGGGGCGGCCATGCAGTAGAAGACTCCTCCGCCCTCGTCGGGACACATGGGGTAGGAGACACCCATTTGCGCAGCAAACGAAGCGACCTTGTCGCGGGGTTCGTCCAAGTCCACCCCCAACAGCGTGAAGTTTCGTTCCTGAAAAGGCTGCCACACCTCTGCCTCCAAGTGTGGCATTTCTTGGCGGCACACGCTGCACCACGACGCGGTGAACTGGAGGACGTACGTCTGGCCCAGCAGCGATTCATCGGTGTAGATGTGGCCGTTCACGTCGGTCAAAGAGAAGCTTGGGACCGTGTCCCCAACTTGAACGATGTATCCACGGGCATCCGGTGTTTGGCCGTGCAGTTGGAAGGCTGGGAGGATGAGGCTCACCACCAGAGCAAGGATCGCGTGTTGACGTGTCATGGGGTGAAGGTCGGGCATGGTCTTGAAGGACGCGCCTGTCAACGGCGGAATGTTTTGTGCGCTTCTCTGGCGTCGCCTTGTGTGAACTCCCAAATCCAAAATCCACGGGGCACCGGCAAGACATCTCCGGGCGACAACACGACGTGGCTCACCAGACGACCGGAGCGGTCGAATTGCTCCACGGCACACGGTTCAGCGCCTCGGTGCACCCATTGGCCCATCTCCATCGCCACGCCTGTGGCTTGAGGTGACGGAATGTCCACTGTGGCGTAACGCTGCGACGCAAACAGGGCATTGCTCATTTCCAGCTCGAGAAAGTTGGCGTCGAGGGCCACGTCCGTGAGGATGTCCATGGTTCCTGCATCCACAGACAGGATGCGCGAGTTGAGCCCAGACCCTTGGTAGTAGTGCAAAATGAAGATGCGGTTGAGCTGGTCAAACACCGTGCCGTCGGGGGTGTAGCTCCCCACTTGAGGCAAGTCCAATTGGGAGGTGATGTCGCCAGTCGCCGGGTCCAAACTGATCAGCTCCATGTCCGCGTTGCCATTGCCGAGGTAGTTTGAACGCAATCCGAGGAGCATGCCGTCGAGAATGTTGTATTCGAGTTCGCTCACGTTTTGGTTGGAGGCCAATTCAGGGGAAACGTCGGATGCGACGGTGGCACTTTCGCAGTCCACGGCCACAAGACGGCCGTTGCCCTGGTTGTCAATGCCCCAAATGAAGAACCGGTGGGTGTCGCTGTCGAAACAGGACGCTCCCGCCACGACGCCTTCCAGCCACGGCAATTGCAAGACGACGTCGAGGGAGACTTCTCCTGCGTCGGGGGAGATGCTGACCACCTGCGTGGCCCAGTTGTTGATTTCCCAGTAGCCGTTTCCGTCGCCAAAATCCACCCACGTGCTGTCCAATCCATACCCTTGGAGGCCGTAGAAGGTGTTGCTCTGCATGTCGTGGTGGATGCTGTGCAGCACCCCGTTGACGTTGGAGAGAAAAGGCGGTGTGATGCCGTCCACAGGGTGCTCCATCCACTGAAGTGCGCCCAAACTGCCAGATGGCAAACCCAAGAACACGTAGTCGTCTTCCCAATGGTCGTAAGTGGACGACCCCAGCCCAAACCCCTCCGCATATTCCAAGGTGTCCGCCCAAATCCACGTGTCGCTCAGCACCTCGTAACCGGCGAGGTAGAGACCTTC
>WTJL01000045.1:11205-16814 GCA_011524845.1 Flavobacteriales bacterium
GCTTTTGGCACCTTCATCGAGTACGTGACGCAGACCAACTACATGCCGCCTTGGACCCCGGATCACAACTACAGCTCTCTGCGTGGCGAGCGTTTTTTGACCGACGACCAAAAGGCGCTGATCAGCGCATGGGTGGAGCAGGGAATGCCAGAAGGCGATCCCGCCAACAACCCCGGACTGCCCGATTTTCCTGAGGGGAGCCAAATCGGAGAGCCCGACCTCGTGTTGAGCATGCCGGAGCCTTTCACCCATTTGGGCAACATGCAAGACCAGTACCAAGTCTTTGTGATCCCCACAGGCTTCACGGAACCCACTGAAATCGCCGCGGTGGAAATCCGTCCTGGCAACAGCGCGGTCGACCACCACGCGCTGATTGGGTACACAGACAACCCTTCGGTCATCGCCCAGGCCCAGTCCATGGATGCCGCCGACCCCAACCCGGGTTACGAGAGCTTCGGGGATTACGGGGTGGATGTGGAGCAATTCTTGTTTGGCGGTTGGGTGCCTGGCACACCTCCGCTCGAATTCCCACCCACCATTGGGCATGTTGCAGAACCGGGAAGCCACCTGTTGCTTCAAATGCACTACGGTCCGTCTGCGGTGGAGCAAGTGGATCAAACGGAGATCAACCTCTTCTTCGCGCAAGAACCCATTCAGCGCGAGGTGGAGACGTACATCATGAACCCTGCCCATCTCGACGGGGGGTGGGGGTCGTTCATCATTCCACCCAACCAAGTCACCACCTTCCACGGCTCCATGCCCATTGGCCAAGACATGAGTTTGATCAGCATCACGCCTCATTGTCACTTGTTGGGCAAGGCGTGGGAAGTGTTTGCGCGTTCGCCGGACGCTCAGGACACCATTCCCTTGATTTCCATCCCGGATTGGGACTTCAACTGGCAGGGGATTTTCACGTACCCTCAAATGGTGCACTTGCCCGCAGGCTACATTCTGGAGGCGTACAGCACCTACGACAACACTGCGGAGAACCCTTTCAACCCCAACGATCCGCCTGAAACCATGTTTTGGGGAGACTTCACCACGGAGGAGATGTTTGTGCTCTTCCTTCAAGGGGTTCCCTACGAGGAAGGGGACGAGGACATCGTGCTGTCCGCACCCGATCCCAACACCATGGTGGTGTACCAGCACGACAACTTGTTTCCTGCGTGGCCCAATCCCGTGGCCCGAGGAGAGGTCAAGGTTGGGTTTCATCTCCGCCAAGCGGCAGAAGTGAACTTGTCGCTGTTTGACTTGCAGGGAAGAGAGGTGCGCACTTGGCTCGCGCAGTCGAGCATGCCGGCTGGCCGACACCTCGAATCATTCTCGATCGAAGGCCTGACCTCCGGCACGTACGTCTACCAACTCCGCACGTCCACGGGCACCGTTCGAAGCGCACAACTCCAAGTGCTGGGGCAGTGATTCCGGAGCCTGAAGGACAAAAAAAAGGCGCCATTTGGCGCCTTTTTTTTCCTGGGTGTTCGTCAATCAACGGAACTCCCAAGTGTAGTTGCCGCCGCACATCGTTTCGATGGTGGTGGTTTGCTCGGTGCAGAGCGTGATCAAGGGGAGGTCCGCCTTGATGGTGTAGGTGCCTGCGTCCAATTCCACAGTCACAGAGTCGCCGGGCACGTCTTCGATGAAGGTGGCGCCCAAGTCGGTGGCCACAACTTCGCCGTCCACTTCAATGTTGGGCGTGCAAGCAGTGTAGTTGTACACGGTGAGGGTGGCCTTGTTGCCTTCTTCACAAGCGAGTGGCTCTTCACAGCCCGTGAAGGCTGCAGCGGCGGCCACAAAGCCGAGGAGGAATGTTGCTTTTTTCATCGCAGAATGGATTTGCGTGCGAAGGTACTCAAGGCCGCGTCTCGCAGGATGAGATTTTGTCATTTGCTCGACCCTGTGACGTATCTTCTAGGAAATGGAACACACGACGTCCAACTTTCGAGTGGTGCTGTCCTGCCCCGACAAGCGGGGTGTGGTGGCGAAGGTCAGCGCACAGCTTGCCCAACTCGGAGCCACAATTTTGGAGGCGCATCAACATTCCGACGCCCACACAGGACACTTTTTCATGCGCTACGAAGTGGCCCCAGATCAAGGTGAAGCCCGTGACACGTGGGGGCGGGAGCGGTTGCAAGAGGGGTTCGCAGCTTTGGCGCAAGAGCTCAACTTGGACATGCGCATTTCTTCTTTGGCAGACCGGCCACGTGTGGCGTTGCTGGCCACCAAGGCCAGCCACTGTCTTGTGGATCTCCTGCAACGTTGGCGCAGTGGAGAGTTGCCATGCGACATGGCATGCGTCATTGCCAACCATCCCGACATGGGGGAGTATGCCGATTGGTACGGCGTTCCCTTTCATCATGTCGATTTCAAGGGGCAGTCAAAGACTGCGGCGTTTGAGGAGGTGGATGCGTTGCTCGAGGGGTACGACGTGTCGTTGACGGTGCTCGCCAGATTCATGCAAATCATTCCGGAGACGTTGATTGAAAAGCACCCAGGCCGCATCATCAACATCCACCACAGTTTTTTGCCCAGTTTCATCGGGGCGCGACCTTACGACCAGGCCTTTGAGCGTGGGGTCAAGCTGATCGGTGCCACGTGTCACTACGTGACGGCCGACCTCGACGAGGGGCCCATCATTGAGCAGGAGGTCATCCGGGTGTCGCACACAGACAGCCCCAAGGATTTGCGTCGGAAAGGTCGAATGTGCGAGAGGGAAGCCCTTGGAAGGGGGGTGTTGCTGCACTTGGAAGACCGTGTGTTCATCCACGGCAACAAGACGGTGGTGTTCGCCGACTGAGGCATGTTGCCTTAGAACCTGTCGCCGTCGACCATGCGGCCCAACGAGCCTAGCACTGACCCTTCACCTTTGGACGAACCTTTCATCGAAGGCGCGTGGCGAAGGACACGGTCGGCAAGTCGGCTGAACGGCAAAGTTTGCAGGTACACCGTCCCGGTGCCACGCAACGTGGCGAGGAACAACCCTTCTCCGCCGAAGAACATGGATTTCAATCCTCCAGCGGCTTCGATGGCGTAATCGATGCCCTGGGTGAACCCCACGATGCACCCCGTGTCCACCCGAAGGGTTTCGTTGTTCAAGTGCCGTTCCACGACGGTGCCACCGGCGTGCAGGAATGCCATGCCGTCTCCTTCGAGTTTCTGAAGGATGAACCCTTCGCCACCGAAGAAACCGGCGCCGATGCGCTTGGTGAATGCGATGGACACTTTCGTGCCTTTGGCCGCACAGAGAAAGGCATCTTTCTGGCACATCAATGTGCCCCCGCGTTGGGCCAGGTTGACGGGCATGATTTTCCCAGGGTAGGGGGAGGAAAAGGCCACGCGACGCTTGGCCACACCTTGATTGGTGAAGTGCGTCATGAACAGCGACTCACCCGTCAACACACGTTTGCCCATGGACATCAAGCCACTGAGGATGCCCGAGCTGGCCTGCGAACCGTCCCCCATGCGGGCTTCAAAAGCAATGTCGGCCTCCATCCAATTCATGGCACCTGCCTCAGCCACCACCGTTTCTTGAGGATCCAATTCGATTTCCACGGCTTGGAGGTCGTCGCCGTAAATGGTGTAGTCGATGTCGTGGCTTGTCATTTCCAAAATTGAAGGTGTTTTCCAAGGGAGGAGAAAGGGCACTTCTTGGGCGCCTCGTCGTCGGCAAACGCGTCGGGCGCCAGGAGGCGGTGCGTCTCTTTGGCCTTCGACTTGAATTGCAACCCACTGACGTTCGCGGGCGCTTGATAGAAGTAATTCGTGTGGGTCACCACGCCGTTGGTGAAATTCCTGTGGTATTGCGGGGTCAAGCTGCCAGACATGGGTGGGGTCAGCCAAGACCAATCGCCGGGAACTTCGCGTCCCTGACGCTGTTCAGCTTGGCACCATTGTTCGAACGCGCGTCCAAGTTCATGGTGGTCGCCCACGGTGACTCCGGCTGCATCGAAGCTGGCCAGCAAGGCCTGGTTCAAACGCACCAATGCCTCGTCTTGCCACAAGGCGCGTCTTGCCGAAGTGGAAATGCCACAGGCTTCTGCCCATGGTTGAAGCACGTTGTAACGGTCGGGGTCCGTCAAGTTGCGTGCGGCGATTTCTGTTCCCAGGTAGTGGCCGTTGAAGGGGGCAAAGGGGTAGACCACGCCTCCGATTTTCAGGGCCATGTCGGCCAAAATCGGGACCGCGTACCACTTCAGCCCCAAGGTCTGGGTGTCAGGGAAATCAGGATGTGCGATGTCCACGTCGTGGGGCAAAAGCGCACCCGATGCGAACACGTCCTTGGGCGGCAAGGCCTTTCCGTTGTTGACCATCACCCATGGCAGTGGCGTCCATGGCGTTCGAGAAGGTTCCCATCCTTGCTTTAGGCAATACTCTGTGAATTCCACGCTGTCAGGATCTCCCAAAACGGAGCCATCGGCTTGGGAAAAGCCGGCATACCGCACCAGTTGATGGTTGGCCATGCGCCACGGCACATCTTGGCTGCTTTGGGCTTGAGGGAACACCGTGATCACGTTGGCGATTTTCCCTCCGTTGAATGCGGTGTTCACATGCCGCTCCAGGTGGGCGTAGGCTTCTTCAGGTGTGTCGCATTGACGGGCATCGTGCACTTGAAGGGTGCGCCAAAAATGCCGGCCAATGCACCTGTTGGAGTTGCGCCATGCAAGCTTTGCTCCAAACTGCAACTCCTTGGTTGTGTGAGTATAGGTGCCTTTTTCTTGAATCTCAGATTCAATTTGTCTCCAACGGGAAGTCACGTCCGGAACCCAGGCACTGGCCACCGCATCGTCGGCCATGGCGTCAAGGAATGCTTTGGCCTCCTTTTTCAGTTGTTCAAGGCCTTTGACCCCGGCAAAAGGTGAAATGGGGTCGAGGTGAAAGGGGGAGGATTGTGCGCCTGACAAATTCACAGGGTGAAGGTACACCTTCCATTGCAGCACGAGGGACCATTCACGACCTTTGGCAACCATGAGCGACACAGCACCCCAAGGAACCCGAATCAACAAGTACCTCAGCGAGGTCGGACACTGCTCTCGCCGTGCAGCGGACGCTTTGCTTGAGCAAGGGAGAATCACCATCAATGGGGTGGTTCCAGAAATGGGCACGCGGGTGCAACCGGGCGATCGCGTGGCGGTGGATGGTGTGGAGGTGGCGACAAGCGACCAAGAGCGCATTGTGATCGCTTACCACAAGCCCGTGGGCATTGTCTGCACCACGGACACCCGACGGGAGAAAGACAACATCATCGACGCCATCAACTTCCCCACCCGGATCTACCCGATCGGGCGTTTGGACAAAATGAGTGAGGGGCTGATTTTCCTCACCAACGACGGCGACATCGTCAACGACATCCTCCGCGCCCGCTACGGTCACGAGAAGGAATACCACGTGACGGTCAACGGTCCCATCACCCCTGAGTTTGTGCAGAAGATGTCTTCGGGGGTGCCCATTTTGGACACGGTGACCTTGCCATGCGAGGTGGAAGCGACCGGGCAGCAGTCGTTCAAGATCATCTTGAAACAGGGACTGAACCGCCAGATCCGTCGGATGTGTGAGGAGTTGGGCTACCGAGTCCGACGCCTGAAGCGCGTGCGCATCATGAACGTCGAACTCGG
>WTJL01000229.1 GCA_011524845.1 Flavobacteriales bacterium
GTGGAGGTGGTTCGCGACGTGGCCTCTGAGTTGGATTTGGTGTGCTTGATGAGTGTAAATCCTGGCTTCGGTGGGCAATCCTTCATCGAGCGGACGTACGCCAAGACACGCGCGCTCCGCACCTTGCTGGAGGAGGAAGGCGCGTCAGACGTTCTGATTGAAATCGACGGTGGTGTGGGAACAGGCAATGCGAAAGCGCTTGTCGATGCCGGTGCCAACGTGCTGGTGGCGGGCTCTTCAGTGTTTCGTGCGGAAGACCCTCTTGCAGCGGCCAAGGCACTCGCACAGTTTTAATCCAACCCTGCCATGAGAACGGGGCTTTTTGGAATCGCAGGGACCACGTCGGTGCCTTCGTTTTCAGATGCCCTCGTCGTGTCTGGCCCCGAGAGGCACGCAGCGTTTGGGGTGGATCGCCCTGTGCATGCGGTCCAGCGTTCGGTGCTTCGCGAACGCCAAGGGAAGGTGTACGGTGCGCACGGCGTATGGTTGAATGGTCCGTCGTGGGAGTGGGACGCTGAGTCTTGTCACAAGGCCTTTGCGAAGTGCGTGTCTGCACCGGAGACGTTTGATGTCGTGGAAGGGCCATTGCAAGGATTCATGTGGGACAACGAAGCCCAAACCTTGCATCTGCATGCCGATTTCGCTCGGCAACACCCGCTGTTTTGGACCCCGATGAAGGACGGCGTGGCCTTTGCGTACAGCGTGGACAAGCTGGTGGAGTTGATGAAGGGCCATGGGGTGGAGGTGGTGCCCGACGAGGGGTCCGCAGCCTTGCTCTTGACCTACGGTTCCATCTTGGGGGATGGCACGTTGGTGCGAGGCGTCCGCAAGCTCATGCCGGGACACTCTTTGCAGTGGTCTCCGGAAGGCGTGCAAACCTCCGAGCGCCAGCCGTTGGCTCAGATTGAAAAAGACGTCCATTCCATGGCCGACGCAGTGGAATTGCTGGACCGCACCTTCACCGCGGCCACCCAAGCCATGGTCGACTGCAACCTCCACGCGGGGTGCACGCAGCATCATTTGCTCAGCGGTGGGTTGGACTCGAGGATGGTGGCCATGGCGGCGTCTGAAGTCGACCAAGGAGGAAAGGTGTCGTCCTTGTGTTTTTCAGCTCAGGGATCGCGGGACGAAACCATCAGTGCGTCCATTGCGCGACAGCGCGGATGGGCACACACCCAAGTGGATTTGGGTCACGGCGCCTACCTGTGCACCACCGAGTCTTGGAAGGAGTACGACGGGTGCGTGAATTACCTCGCAAGTGCCCACCACAGATGGGCGTTGAGCAGAGCGTCGCTTGACAAGGTGGGATTGCTTGGCTCCGGACAAGGGGCCAATGTGCTGTTGACGGACCGTCACAAGTGGGGACTGTCAGGAGGCGCATTGCTCCGAGGCATGACCCTGTACCATGGGGTTCGCACCCAAGCAGAACCTGCCGCACTTCAGGCATGGGTGCAGGTCCAGGATCCGCAAGTCTTCAAGGTGGTGAACCGAGGGTTTCTCTACACCAATTCAGGAGCCTACAGCACCAGTGAGTTTGGCGTGTTGTGGTCGCCCTTCACGTCTCGTGAGTTTGTGCGAAGTGCGTTGCGCTTGTCGCGGGACCTCGTCAAGGACCAGCAGGCGTACCTGACGTGGATGGCCGAGAGGCATCCCGAGGCCACAAAAGATCCTTGGGAGCGGTACGGCGTGCGGCCACTGCTGGGATGGAGGCTTCGACTGGCGCAGGCATGGGCCTTGACGTTGGCGCGCATTCGGCGTTGGGTTCCCTTGGCATCTCAGGGTGGCATGTCGCCCATTCAGCAATGGCACGACGCTTCCCCAGAAATTCAAGACTTTTACACGGAATCGTTCGCCACCCATCGGTCCACTCTCCGGCATTTTCCGAACCTTGGACCTCAAGTGGAGCGAGATTTTGAGTCCATGAGTGTGATGAACAAAGCCTCCGTGTTGACCTTGTTGCTCGCCTCCCAAACCTGGTTCGACGCGTGACAACCCTGACGTACATCAAGACCTTTTTCCAGCGGCACGGCCATTGGATGATGGCGGCCAATGTGGTCACCAAGGTGTTGGGGTTTGCGGCGGTGGTCTTTGTCACTCGGAGCACCACGGAAGGCGAGTATGGGGCCTACTCGTACGCCATGAATGTGGTGGGGGCCATGGTTCCGTTCATGGGGCTTGGAGCGTACCAAGCGTTTTTGAGGTTTGCCTCGGATGCCCCGGGTCAACGGGCCAAAAAAGAGCTCTTCCACTACGCATTCGCGCGGGGCGTGTTGTTCTCGGTGCTTTTGATCGGCGTGCTGCAAGCGTTGGCGCCATGGGTGTGCCATGCCATTCCAGAAAGTGTGGCGACGTTCCGCATCGTGTCGTTTGTGGTGCTGACGACCTTGGTCATGGAGTACGTGAAGAGTTATGCGAGGTCCGTGCACCTCAACCATGTGTCGGCGCGTGTCGACATGGTGTATGCTGTGCTTTTGCTGGGAGCGACGTGCGCGTTGACGACGGGAATGGGAATTCGGGGATACGCGTTGGCCGTGGCTGGCAGTCCGCTCTTGGCGGCCCTTCTTGTGGGGCATCGATTGGGATTGTGGCGTTGGGCATGGCGTGCACTGGACTCGCGTTACGTGGGCTTTTGGTCGTACGGTCTGTTCACCACCGCTGGCGCCCTTTTGGCCCAATTGTTTTATTCCGTCGACATCTTTCTCATCGGTCACTTTGTGGGAGAGAAGGCAACGTCCGTGGCGGTGTACCGCGTGGCGTTGTTGATTCCCATGGCCACGTCGGTGTTGCCCATTTCAGTGGCCGCCACCGACTTCGTCAAGAATTCAGCCGACAAGCACAATCCCAAGGCTTTGAGGTCCTACATGGTCCAGTATTGGAAGACTTTCGGGATGCTCTCGTTGTTGTGCCTCGGCGTGCTATGGATTCTTGCCCCATGGCTGTTGTCCGTGTTTGGCGACGGCTACCGTGACGGGGCAGAAGTGATGCGCCTGTTCCTTGTGGGAAGTTTGGGGGCGCATTGGTTGCGGGTGCCCCTGGGCCACATGTTGTCTGCGGTGGGAAGGGCGGATTGGAACACCTACGTGAATGCTGTGGTGTTGGTGCTGACGGTGGCGGGCTGTTGGTGGGCGATCCCTGTGTGGGGAATCATGGGAGCGGCAGGCGTCATGGCCACCATGCTTTGGGTGTCAGGCATCCTGTATGCCTGCATGTTTGGAGTTCACTTGCGTCGTCAGAGACACGATTGACCGACTGAGGTCAACAAGAGAAGCAGGTCGGTGACGCCGACGGCGCCGTCCAAGTTGAGGTCCGTGTTGCACCCAGACAGACATCCAAGTTCCGAGAGCAGGGGCAGCACATCGGAGGTGCCCACCATCCCATTGACGTCGAAGTCGCCAGGAATGGCCTCGAGCTCTACAATGTGTTGCACGGTGCACGTCGGGGCATCGTTCCAGAAGGCGGTCATGAACAGGTCTCCTTGGTCTTGGCTCCACACCCAGTCCTCAGACACGTTGATGGGGTCGCCGCTGGCGTTGGTCCACTCGACTGTGAAAGGTTCTGCCTCAGGCATGTCCATGGCAAGCGCCGAGGAATCGGCACACAGCGTGTGGGTCACCTCGGCTTGAGGACAGAGGGAGTGACCTTCCACCAGAATGTGGTTGGACATCGGAACGATGCCGTGCACGTCCGGAAGGAAGTCCTCCACAAGTCCTGAAGGCCAATGCACCCGAACATGCTCAATGGTTCCATCGCCCAACCCAAACAGTTCCACCTCGTTTTCTTGGCTGAGGTAATTTTCTCCGGCGTGGACGATCCGGGATTGCACAAGCTCGGAGGTGTGCAATTCCATGCGGCTGCCAATGGCGGGTCGGTTGCTGAGAGTTCCTTGGAGGGCGATGCCCACACTGGAGAAGCCGTTGTCAAACCCTTGGTTCATCCACACGCGGGCGGCATGGTTGCCCACGTTGTGCATGACAAAGTCGACCCAACCGTTTTGGTCGAAGTCTGCAGAGGCCACAACGTGCGAATTCAAGTAGTCGATGTCGTACACCTCCGTGCCAAAGGGCTCAAACGCGTAGTAGGTCGCTGGCCCTTGGTTTTCGTAGAGGTAGTTGATGCCGTAGGGATTCAAGAAATCGTGCTCCGTCACAAACAAATCGAGGTCCGTGTCGTTGTCCACGTCCATCCAAAGGGCGCCCCAGCAAAAGCGATCGAAGTTGACGCCATGGGCTTGAGATGCTTCGAGAAACGTGCTGTCTTGCAT
>WTJL01000110.1 GCA_011524845.1 Flavobacteriales bacterium
GACCGTCAAGGCCATGTCGTCAGCACGACTGTCCAAAGGCGGACAGCACGTTCAACACGTCGGCGACGCTCACGGCGCCGTCGCCGTCCACGTCAGCCGCGCAACCGGTTGTGCAGCCAAACTCACCAAGGATGAGCAGGACGTCTGCCACGGTCACTGCACCGTCGCCGTTCAGGTCTTGAGGACAAGGGTTTTGTTCGTCGCCCGTGATGGCGCCGTCGCAGTTGTTGTCGATGCCTTGGCCCGTGCCCGGTGCGCCGGGGTACACAGAGGCGTTCGCGTCGTCGCAGTCGCCCGTGACGAGTACGAAGTTGCCTGGCAGGGGATCGCACGCGTCCGCGAGGGCCACGGTGCCTCCAATGCCGTCGCCGTCCTCATCGAGGTAGACCACGTCGTACGGCGCCACACACGATCCGTCGTCGGTCGTGGCGTTGGGGTTGTAGTTGCAGGCGTCGACGTTGGTGCATCCGGGCACGCCGCTGGCTTCCACACAGAAGTTTTGGGTGATGCTCGAGGTGAACTCCCCACCGGACAGAATGGTCTGGCCGTCAATCGTCAGTGTGTAGTTGCCGATGCCGTACGAGCAGCAGATGCCGTCTCCAAAGCTGTCGAAGAAGTTCAGGTTGTAGCATCCCACTTCGAGGCACGCGGTGGACGTGTACGTGGTGCCCGAGGCAGAGTAGGGTCCACCGGACATGACGGTCGCTCCGGACTCGTCCGTCACGGTCCACGTCGTTTCGCCGGGGTAGTTGTCGGTCAGGACCGTCACGGTCACGTCCGAGCAGGGGTACGTGCAGCTGCCGTCGTCGATTGTGGCCGAGGGGTTGTAGTTGTTGGCCCCCGGGTCGGTGCAACCGAGCACTTCGTTCACGCAATCGTACACCGTGAAGGTCACCGAACCCGATTGACCGGTGTTGTCCGACACCGTGATGGAATAGTCGGTCACAGGCCCTTGGGGGAAGCCCCCAACCGTGACGACGGCGCCGTCTGCCGTGTTGGTCACGTTGACCGAAGCGCCAGCCGGTGCGCCAGACACGGAGTACGAGCTGCTGCCCGAGGCCGCCCCGTTGATCACGTTGATGGAGACGGTCTCGTTGTAGCACACCAAGTCGGCGTCGCTGGTGACTTGGAAGAAGTTGGGCTTGAGGAGGAACAGTCCCTCTTCAATGTGGCTCACCGCCACCACGCCGGAGGCGAAGTAGGGGTAGTTGGACCAGGTGCCGTTGAATTGGGCGGCGTCGCTGGAGGGGTACAAGTCGAAGAACCCAATCTCCGTCGCGTTGGGCGCCTGAGACACGTCCAACATGCGCAGACCGGCGCGGTAGTTCGACTGGTAGGCGATGCCGTCCTTGATGTACAGGTTGTGGTCGATCGCCGCCGTGGACGCCGTGTAGGTGCCGGCGAGGAACGGGTTGTTGAGGTCTTCCACGTTGAAGAAGTAGGTGCGCGTGTTGACGCCTGTTTGTTGCTCGTCCAACTCGTCGCCCACCACGAAGTACTTGTGGTCTTCGGTCAACCATCCCTGGTGCGTGTACGCCGAGCCGCTGTAGCCCGTCGCTGAAATCAACGTCGCGTCGGTCGGATCGGTCACATCCACAATGGTCACCGTGTTCTCGTTGCAGGCAAAGGCGATTTCCTTGCCCTGGTATTGAGGGTCTGCACCGATGTAGTTCACGACTTGCGCGTCGTGGGTGTAGCCGTCCTGAGAGAAGGTGCCGAGGATGGTTGGGTTGAGGGGGTTGGAGATGTCCACGATGTGCAAGCCGCCGGAAGCGGTGTTGGTGCCCACCCCGTACGCCCGGGCGGTTTGCTCGTTGATGACAATGTTGTGCGCGTTGCCAAACCCTGTGTAGATCGCGTCGGCCGAGAAGTTCACAGGGGGGTTGTTGACGTTGCGCAGTTTGGTTAGGTCAAACACCTGCATCCCGTGGCTCCCTGCCTCAGACACGATGAAGGCGTAGTTGTTGTACACCTTGATGTCGCGCCACAACGACGACACCGTGTTGGTGTTGAGGTTGCCCAAGTAGATGGGGTTGGTGGGCGTGGAGATGTCGATGAAGGCGGTGCCGCTGGTTCGGCCCAAGATCACGTACTCCTTTCCGTCCAAGGGGTCGGTCCATCCCCAGATGTCGTTCATCTCGCCGCCGCCCACTTGGTTGACACCGAGGGTGCCGAGGAGGTCGATGTTGTCACAAGGGTAGAGGCCGGCCGCCAAGCCATTCACACATGGCGATTGCGCCGTGGCCGTGGTGGCCAAGGCAACGACCGTGAGCGCCGCGAGCGTTGCGTGGCGCAGGAGTTGGGTCAGGTTGTTCATGGAAGAAAAGGTCTTCATTCAGTTGTTGTTTCTCATCAAGGGCACATCTCGCCAAACGCAGAAAGCAAGGAAAGGATGTCGCTCACCGTGGTGGCGCCATCGCCGTCGAGGTCGATGGTGCAGTTTTCTGAACACCCAAACTCGCCCAAGGCGGCCAACACATCGCTCACCCCGACGAACAAGTCGCCATCGACGTCCTCGGGACATCCGACAGGGGGGTCGTTGGTGATGAAGATGGTTTGGGTGGCAGTGGCGGTGTTCCCACAGGCGTCTGTGGCGGTGAACACGCGCACAATCTCGTACGGTTCAGGGCACGGGCCTCCGACGATGTCGAGGCTCACGGTCACTGTGGCGTCGGAACAATCGTCTGTCGCCGTGGCGGGATCCAACGGGATGTCGCCTTCGTCGCAGGTGATGCTCAGGTCTCCTGGCACGAAGTCAAACACTGGAGGGTCCACGTCTACAAAGACGAGTTCCTGGACAAACGTGCTGGTGTTGCCACACCCGTCCACGGCGGTGTACGTGCGGAGGATGCCGTTGCTTCCCGTGCATCCGCCCGTCCCGTTGAAGGTGTCCTCGTAGGTCAACGAGGCGATGCCGCACGGGTCCGTGGGGTCCGCAAGCACGCCAGGAATGCTTCCGCATGCGATGCTCACGCTTGTCGCCGTCCCGGTGAAGTCTGGACCTGTGGTGTCGTCGTTGGGCAGCGTGCCGTCGTAGAGCCAAGCCAGGTACACCCAGTCCGGGTTCTCCACGTAGGGATTTTTGTTGCCCTGGACCTGGTTGATCTTGGTGTTTCGGCTGATCTCCGCCGCGTCGGGGGGATCGTTCACGTGCCAGTCGTACAGGGTCTCCAAGTCGCCGCACGCCGAGATGGACGAACCTTGGTTGGGGTACATGGTGTAGTAGTAAAACACCGCCCGGGCCACGTCGCCTTTTTTCGACTCGCGCGGCTCCCACAGGCTTCCCGTGCCTTCAGACCAGTTGTCGCTGTTGGCCGGCTCGTTCCCCGTGGAGGTGTAGGTGTTGCCGTTCACCCCGTACCACTGGGCTTGGTTGTCGTTGACCTCACCAAAGGGGTCGTTGCTCCGAGAACTGTTGGCGCTTCCGTGACAGGGCCGCAAGATGTAAATGTCGCTGCGCATGGGCTCGTCACTCCCAAAAAAGCTCTGCGGCACAATGTGCTCGGCGTTGATGGGGTTGGGGTAGGTCACAAATCCCCCGCCTTGCTGGAAGCCGGTGTAGATGCATTCGATGTTGCCGTTGCCGAGGATGTCGGTGTAGCCGTACATCTGCCGCCGCCCCTCGTTGTACCCGAGGCTGCTGTGCTGTCCGTCGTACCAATTGCTCTTGAACCACGCCCTCAAATCTTCGAGGTAGAGGCCGCTTGGGGGATTGGGCTGAGCCCATGTTCCCAAGGCCAAACCAAGGCCCAGCACCGGCACCAGCACGGCGCGCAACAGAAGGATGGATCGTGAAGCAGTCATGGTTCAGGCGTGGTCAGAGTCAATGCGGAGATGTAAGATACGGCATCTCCCAAGACATAAGTCGCATTGACCTTCCTTAGTTCTGACGCGGTCTATGGGCAGGGGTTGCTTGGACGGCCTTTGAATCAGCGCTTGTCCAGTGCCGCGTCCAAACTCCAGCGCCCCCCTCCCAAGGCCGCCACCGCGGCAAAACACACGAGGTACAGAAGCGCCAATTCCATGTCTTCGATGGGGTCTCCACCGTGCACCACAAACGCCGCCACCCCCATGGTGAAGGCTGCGGGCAGGGCCGCCCAACGGGTCTTCCAGCCCACCACCATCAGGGCGGGCGCCACCAGTTCAGCCAACACGGTCAGGATCAACGACACCTCGGGCCCCAAGCCCATGAAGTCGAAGAA
>WTJL01000129.1:0-2301 GCA_011524845.1 Flavobacteriales bacterium
CCATGCACATGATTTTGGAAGACTCACTCGCGTACGTCATGTGGTGGAGCATGTATTTGAACATGTCCTTGTTGCCTGTGTCCAAAGTTTGCTTCAGCAAAGCATGGGCTTCCGTGATGAGTGTGTCAGGGATTTGGGGGAGGACCTTGGACCAATAGCGTGAAATCAATTGGTCAAACGCCCCGTCTCGCACCAAACGAGGGTCGCTGAAGTCCACGCGATCCCAGAAGTGATTCCTGTACCACATGTACTGCCACATGGCTGCGTCTTCCACGTCCTGGGGCGACTCAGGCACCTTGGGCTCGTTGACCATCTTGAGGTACTTCCCAAACAAAAAATCACGGGGATCGTTGGTCAGGTAGTACTGGTACTCGTTCACCTCATCCGTCAGCTTTTGAATGCCCGCTTTGGCGTCGCTCACTTGGGCGTCGGTGGCGGAGCTGTCGCGCAATACTTCGTCGAAAGGAGCTCGGGCAGCACGCTTCTCCTTGATGAAATTGAGGTAGCCGTAAAACACCTCGTTCTCCTTGCTCTTCACCACTTCAATGTCGCCCGATGGGTTGGAGGCCGAGGTCTTGAACTCCATCGGCTCGTTCACCATGAGGAATTCAAAAAACTTGGGGCCGGGCACCACCACGGCGTACTTGCCACCTTCTTCGAAAGGTTTGCCTTCAAACGTCACGGTTCCGTTGGCGTCGGCCACGGCGGTGTCGTTGTAGAACAGTTTCGCACCGTAGTAATGCGCGAGGTAGATGGTGTCGTTCGACAACCCTTCAATGTGAACCACAAGGTCGTTTTGGCTCCAAGACGACAGTGGCGCCGTGGTCAAGACAACACACAGGCTCAAGGCGAGTGGAAGTGAACGAAGAAGGCTGGTCAAAGGTTGAATCTGCATGGGTCGAGATTTGACGCCCAAATGTAATGTGACGTGCGAACGCAGTCGCAATCTTTGTGCCAATGCGTCTTAAGAATCCACAAGCGATGACAAAGGCCCCATCCAAGGTGTTGGTGTTGGGTGCAGGTGGCGTGGGCGCTTGGGTGGCCAAATCGTTGAAAAGCCGCGGCCACGACGTCCTCGCCACGACCACTCAGGTCGACACGGACAGGGCGCTCACTTGTCTCGGTGTGGAAGTGTTGTCCTGGCGTTGGTCGCCCGGCACCTCGTGGGCCGACCTTGAGGCGTTCGGCGCCAGCCATTGGGTGGTCACCGTTCCACCCCGTGGCGGAAAAGAACATGTGCACGCATTTCACGAGGCATTGAACGCCTCCGCCCAACGGGCAGGGGTGTCTTTGCTTGTTTGGACGTCTTCCACGGCGGTGTACGATCCCAACCAAACAGGATCCATCGGCGAGGGCGACGCAGGGCGTCACCTTTCGCGCCACACAGGGCTGTCCATGTTGGACATCGAGGACATCCATCGTCACAGCGCGGTTCCCTTCGTGGCGCTGCGGTTTGGAGGGCTGTTTGCATCTGCCCGACATCCGGCTTGGGCCTTGTCCAAACGGACACCTGTTCAACAGGCCGACGGCACGGTGCAGTGGGTGCACGAAGAAGATGCCGCCAACGCATGCGTGCACGTGGTGATCCATGATGGCCCTATGGCCAGTGCGTACAATGTGGTCGCTCCTGACGTCTGCTCGAGACGTGCCATGCTCGAAGCGGCTTGGCCCCAAGAGGCATGTCCCGTCATGGAAGCAGGTGGAGTGGAGCGTCGTGTCCTCTCAGATGCGCTTGAATCCACGGGATTCAACTGGACCCATCCCAGCCCAAGGTCGTGGGTGGCTGCGCATGCTGGCGTGACGACGCAAGGGCATTGGAAAGGTCCCCATGGACGCTTGCACTGGACGTGTCACTCCCTGCCCAACGTGCCTCAGAAAGGGGTGGCGTTGATGGTTCATGGCTACAAGGGGTTCCGAGAATGGGGAAATTGGAAAGGCGTGGCCGAACGCTGGGCGCGCCTCGGTTGGACCGTCTACAGGATGGATTTCTCCCACAACGGCCATTGCCCACCATTCCTGGAGGCCTGTGTCGACGAGGAGGCGTGGAGCCAAAACCACCACCACTTCGAGCGAGACGAAGTCGCGTTTGCTTTGAAGCACATTGAATCGATGGACTTGCCAGTGTGGGTCATGGGTCACAGCCGCGGCGGCGCGGCGGCGGCACTTGGAGCTGCCCAGCACAGCCAGCAGGGTGGAAGCTTGCACGGTGTGATCCTGTGGGCTCCAGTTTCGGACCACATGGCACGCTTCCCTTCAGGCGACGCTCTGGAAGAGTGGAAGCGCACCGACCGTCTGGAAGTC
>WTJL01000129.1:2401-7505 GCA_011524845.1 Flavobacteriales bacterium
AGGTTCAATTCAATCACTTCTGAACCACGAGGCGCTGCGTCATGCGCTTGCTGCCGTTGGTGAGTTCGAGGAGGTAAATGCCGTTGTCGAGGTTGAGGTCGAGTTGCGCACCCGTCACGAGGTCGTTGCGCTGCTCTTCCAACACCACTTTGCCGTCCAACGCCAAAATGCGAACCACTGCGTTGTCCAAGTTGGCTTGGACGCGCACGAAGTCTTGGGCTGGGTTGGGGCCAAACACGCACTCAAGTGGAGCGACCACCTGCACGTTGTCGACCACGGGGTCGGTCACGTCCACGAGGACGTCGTCCACATAGTAGGTGGGGAGGTTGGTTCCGTCACCGAAGGCGTAGAAGTTCACGCCACCGATTTGGCCTCCATCGTAAGGCAACTGAGCCACGTACTCGTCGTTGAGGTACAAGTGCATCAAGTCGGAGTCGGTGTCGATGAGGTGGGTCAACTTCAACCATTCGCCAGGCGTGTAGCTGGCGTACGCCACTTCTGCGCCGTCGAGGTTGTACACCATCGAACCGTCGCCGTTCAAGAAGCAGTCAAATGCCCAAGCAGTGCCAGGGATTTGGTTCTCTTGGACGTTGTAGTAGCCAGAATTGCCTTCGGGAATGAGCATGTTGAAGGTCACCTCATAGGCGCCTTCCAAGCCAGCCACCAAGACCACGTCCATGGGGCCGCCTGCGTTGGTGCCGAAAATCTTCAAGGACTGAGTGCCGGACAATGCAGCTTCGTCAGAGACTTGAGCGTCCATGTCGCCACCTTCGTTGCCAGCGGTCCACACAGCCCATGCGGGCGCGCCTTCCACAGAGATGAAGTCTCCCACGGCGTAGCCGTCAAAGTCTTCCGTGTAGAGTTGTGCATTCAGGGCGCCTGCGGTCAAAAGCAAAGCAGGGAGTAGAAATTGTTTCATAGAGTGAGGTTTGAACTAAAAATAGTGAATCGTGCGGACAAAATAGGAATGATGGCCGACGAATCCCGAACATTGCCGCATGAAATGGGAAGGCAATGTGAGAAAAATGGCGTCTCGTGTGGACAGCAAAGGCCACGTGACGTACTTCTTTCGCGGGGCTGACGTGCTTGAGCCCATGGAAGAGTGGTCGGTGAACGACGTCGTGGGCCAACGTGTGGCCATTCGGTTTGTGGGAGACATCCATTGCGTGGCCACAGGAAAAAAGATCAAAAAGACCTACGGCGAGGGGCTGTCCTACGACGCTTTTCTCAAGTCGCCTCTCGCGTGTCCCAGCATCATTCGTCCAGAACTGAGCAGAATCCACGAAGGCATTGCCCTCCGAGACGAAGCGTGGGAAAGGGCCAATCACTTGCAGCCCCACATTGTGTACATCAGCCAAACCTCCCACTTGAAAGTGGGGGTGACACGCAGCACCAACGTGCCGTCGCGCTGGGTGGACCAAGGGGCAGTGGGAGCCATCGTCCTGGCCAATACGCCGTACCGACAACTTGCCGGAGAGATGGAAGTGGCGTTGAAAGACCTGATGTCGGACCGCACCCAATGGCGCGCGATGTTGAAAGAGGCCGTGTTGGACGAGGACGCCTTGGTGGAGGCCAAGGACGCTTGTCTCGAGGAGCTCGGGTGGACCTACGAATCGTTCTTTGAAGTGTCCGACGACGTCACTGCCCTGCATTTTCCGGTTCGCGCATATCCCGAAAAAGTGAAAAGCACCAAGCTTGACAAGGAGCCGCTCCTTGAAGGTGTCCTCCAAGGCGTCAAGGGGCAGTACTGGATCTTCGAAGACGGCAGGGTGTGGAACGTCCGTTCCCATGCCGGTTATCGGGTGGAAGTCGCCGTCAATTGAGCGACGGATCGCTCGGGGCGTTGGCGATGTGGGTGAACCCGTCGCCCATGTCGGAGATCAAACGCTTCCAGTAGGACTCGTTTTCCTCGTCCGTTCTCATGATGTCCGCCTTGTCGGCGTCGGCCACAAACCATGAACGGCTTCGGATTTCGTCTTGCAACTGAGCAGGAGACCATCCACTGTATCCGATGAAGAATCGGATTTCACCGGCTTTCAGGCCACCTGCTTGAAGCAGGTCTTTGATTTGGTCGAAGTCGCCCCCCATGAACACACCGTCCACCACGGGAATGCTGTCCACGATGTCTTCGCGGGTGTGCAAGTAGTACAGGTTGCCGTTTTTCACCGGGCCGCCTACGCTAATGCGAGTGTCCAGTTTGGGCAAGTCGTCCATCACTTCGTCGACGTCAATGTCCACGAAGTTGTTCAAGACAAACCCAAAACTCCCTTCTTCGTTGTGTTCACACAGCAGGACCACCTTTCGGCCGAAGTATGGGTCGTCCAAAAAGGGCTCACTCAAGAGCACATTGCCCGCCTGAGGCGTGGCTTGGTTGTTGGGTGTGAATCGAATCATGGGCACAGTCGGACGGATGAAGTCGGAAGACTGAGTACGGAGAACTTGGGACAAAGTTCCGTCATTTGCAACGATGATGCACAACGCAAAGACATGGATGGCCATTTGGGTGTTGGGAACGCTCGGGTGGACCGCCTGCAATCCGCCGCATGCCGCGGAGGTCACCGCGCTTCCTTGGTCGGCCGACAGCTTGTTGACCACCAACCGAACCCCCACATGGCAGGAAGCGGTGTCGATGGCAGAAGGGTTGGCGGCTTCCGATCCGCGTGCGACCCTGCACGTAGTCGGTGTGAGCGACGTGGGAAGGCCCATCCACGCGTTGGTCCTCGCGAGCGATCCAGCGGACCACAACGCCACCCCAGATGCTGAGGGGGTGCGCCGCCGCTTGGAAGCCCAACGAGAAGACCGCGTCACCGTCCTCGTGAACAACGCCATTCACCCTGGCGAACCTTGCGGGGTGAACGCGAGCTTGGCACTGGCTGCCCAATGGCTTGCGACGCCGCATTCGGCGGAGCACCCTTTGGCCAGTGCCAACTGGGTCATTGTCCCTCAATACAACGTTGGCGGAGCGTCACGCAGAAACTGCTGCACGCGCGCGAACCAAAACGGTCCCGAGCAATATGGGTTTAGGGGCAACGCCGCCAACTTGGACTTGAACCGCGATTTCGTGAAGATGGACAGCCGCAACGCGGAGGCCTTTGTGCGCATGTACCATGCGGTCCAACCCGACGTATTCGTGGACACGCACACCTCCAACGGTGCGGACTATCCCTACACCATGACCCTGATCACCACCCAACCCGACAAGGCTGGACCGGTGATGGGACCGTTTTTGAGGGACAAGATGGAGCCCGCGCTTTTTGAAGGGATGCAGGACAAGGGCTGGCCCATGGTGCCGTACGTGTATGCCATGGGAGAGACCCCTGAGTCGGGCATCCTCGGATTTTTGGAAACCCCTCGGTACAGCACAGGCTACACCACCTTGTTTGGCACGCTCGGGTTCACCACGGAGGCGCACATGCTGAAGCCGTTTGTGGACCGCGTGGCCTCGACGCATGCCTTTTTGACGACACTTTCGGAGTGGTTGGACGCCCATGGTGCAGAAGTCAAGGCGGTCCGGGACGCAGAACGTGAACGGTTGGCTCAAGCGTCCACCTTGCCGGTGCGCTGGACCGTGTCGGAAGACGTCGACAGCATTCCCTTCACCGGGTACGTCTCGCGACGGGAGTGGAGCGCAGTGACGAAAGGAACCCGCCTGAAGTACGACACGAGCCAAACGTGGAGCCATCCCATTGCGTGGGCGAATCGCTACGACGCCTCCGTGGAAGTGTCCCTGCCTGACGCCTGGATTCTGCCTCAGGCATGGCGACGGGTGGCCACGCGTCTGCAGGCCAATGGCGTGGAGATGCGTCCCTTTGACAAGGACACGACCATGCTTCTTCACGTGACATGGGTAGAGGCGTTTGAGTCGTCCTCGCGTCCCTACGAGGGACACCACCCTGTGCGTGTCGATTCAGTGCGCAAGGAATGGGTTCCGGTGGAGTTGTACCGCGGCGATTGGGTGATCCCCTCGGATCAACCCGCCAAACGCTACCTCGCAGAAGTCCTTTCGCCGGAGGCCCACGACGCGTTTTTGGTGTGGAATTTCTTTGACGCGGCGTTGCAGCGTAAAGAGTACTACTCTGGCTATGTGTTTGAGGACACGGCGGAGGAACTGCTTCGCGACGACGACGCCCTTCGCATCAGGTACGAGCTCGCCCAAACGCGCCATCCCGAGTGGACCGAACAACCCGGTTTGGCCCTCCGTTGGTTGTACGAGCAAAGCCCGCACAACGAGGGCACGGCCAACCGGTACCCCGTGTACGAGATGAAGACGTTGACTCCCTGACCCCAACCATGGCGCCCGACCTTCCTTCCGACCCTTCCAAGCCATGGCTTCCCACCGACTGGGGCTCCAAGAGTGCTTGGCTCGAAAGCGCCCATCGCGCGGCTCGGGTCCTGCGACGGGACGTGGCACAGGCATCTCCACAGCAAATCAGGCAGGCGATTGAAGTCGCTTCGCGCTTGAACCCAGGACCGTGGGGCGGTGAATTCCGCGAAAGGCAGGATGACTCTTGGCGAGGAGCAGAGGTCACCTGGAAAGAGCACAATGAAGGCACCGTCGTGTGGATGCACGGCGGAGCTTTTGCGTTTGGCAGCCCTCGGGTGTACCGGGCCGCAGCCGTTCATTTGGCCAGGGCCACCCGTTGCAAGGTGATGTTGCCCAAATACAGGTTGGCCCCCAGCCATGTCTACCCCACAGCCCATCAGGACGTGTACCGTGCGCTGCAGGGTTTGGCGCAAGAGAATGGTGCCCTGGTTCTTGTTGGCGACAGTGCCGGTGGCAATTTGGCCATGTCGGCGATGCACCGTTGGAGGGAAGAAGAGGGGACGTCTGAGGTGATCCGTGGATTGGCCTTGTTGAGCCCATGGTGCGACCTGCGTCCTGAGGCGGCATCCATTGTGAAGAATGAGGTGGCGCACAGTCCGTTCAGCCACGAGGATTCCTTGGAGTACAGCGGCCGCTATTTGAACGGTCATCCTGCAGACGATCCAAGGGTGAGTCCGTTGCTCTTGCCCACGCTAGAAGGATGGCCGCCGGTGTACTTGGAATGGGCCTTGGACGAATTTTTGGCACCCGACGTGGCCTTGTTGCGTGACCGGCTTGAGG
>WTJL01000129.1:7605-9298 GCA_011524845.1 Flavobacteriales bacterium
TCCGCGTGGTCGAGTTCCACTGCCATGAATGCCCCGATGCGTCGAGTGCGCTGAACGGCGGGATGGGCCGCGATGGCACGATCCCATGCCGCCATGCGTTTTTCCATGGCGTTCAAGTCGGTCTTAGCCAGTGCGGTCAGGGCGCCCACTGCTCCAGCACAGGCCATGGGGTGTCCTCCAAAGGTGGTGATGTGCCCCAGTGAGGGGGCGTGCGCAAATTGTCCGAGGTGGTGGCGGGACGCGGCAAGGGCACCCATGGGCATGCCGCCCCCAAGGGCCTTGCCCATGCAGAGGATGTCAGGCTGCACGCCGAAGTGCTCGAACGCCCACGGTTTGCCGGTGCGCCCCATGCCGCATTGAATCTCGTCCAAGATCAAGATGCAACCCGTGTCTGAACATCGTGCACGGAGGGCCTGAAGCCAATCGACCGAGGGGATTCGAATGCCCGCGTCGCCTTGGACGGTCTCCACCACCACGCATGCCACCGAGGCATCCATACGGTGGAGGTCCTCCGGGTCGTTCCAAGTGAGAAATTCCACCTCCGGAAGGAGGGGGCGGAACGGGGTTTTTCGCGACTCGTTCGACGACACCGACAGTGCACCATGGGTGTTTCCGTGGTAGCCGCCGGTCACGGCGAACAGCTTGGTGCGGCCCGTCACACGTTTGGCGAGCTTCAGCGCGGCGTCGATGGCTTCAGCGCCGGAATTGAGAAAGTACACGCCGTCCAGTGCCGGGGGTAGGGTGGCGCGCAGCAGCTCGCTGGCTCGGGTTTGGGCTCCCTGAAGGAATTCGCCGTACACCATGGTGTGCAGATGCGTGTCCAATTGGGACTGAAGTTCCCGCTGAATGGACTCATGCCCATGGCCAAAATTCGACACCCCAATGCCACTGATGGCGTCGAACAACCGAGTGCCGTCTTGCACATGAATCCACGGCCCACGGGCCCCGGTGACCTCCAATCCCAAGGGGTGCAGGGTGGTGGAAGCGAGGCCTCGGCTCAGAAATGGATTGTTGGCGTAGGGCATGGAACAAAGGTCGGGTTACTCGGCGAGCCCCACGACGAGCTCGTCCAGGAATATCCAACGGTCGTTTCCTCGCCCGAGGTGCCATTCGGGAATGGGGCCGTAGCCTTCCGCCTCCACCCGAAGGTACTGGGCCTCAAACGGCACGTCGCACACAAATTCTTCGATCTGCACGTTGGTGTCGTCTTCCGCCAAGCTGCACGGCAACGCCGCCACCAAGTCGAAGTCTCGTCCGTCCGTGGACGTGGAAAGCAACACGCGACGCGGCGCCCAAATCCACGGCTTGATGTCTTGCAGGGCACGAACCGTCACGCGACGAACGGATTCGGTTTGACCCAAATCAAGTATGGCCACGCAGTTTTCTCCCCAGAATCCTTGCCACTCTCCGGTTCTGAAATCTGCACCGCCTTGCAGTCCATCGATGAGGGCTTGGTCTCCTCCAGCGGTGTACTGGTTGTCTGGCGGAGTGTCCAGCGTCAACGTCCAGTTGTGGTCGACGCGCAACACGCGGTGTCCGACCGTCACCGAGGTGTCCGACGCCACCACAGCCCGCGCGAGCACGTCCGTGGTCTCGTTCAACACCACGGGGGCGGAGTACAGTTCCCAAGTGACGCCACCGTCGCGGCTCCACTCGAGCTGGGCTTGCGGATCGAGGTGTCCCAACGCCAGCA
>WTJL01000129.1:9398-11119 GCA_011524845.1 Flavobacteriales bacterium
ACGCGTTTGGCGGTCGTGCTGGGGTCGCCCGCGTAGGACGCCAAATACGCGACGTGGTGGCTGGGCTCGTTGCCGTGGGCGTATTGCCCCATAAGTCCTGTGATGTCCGGTTGAACGCGTCCTGTGGTTTGGACAGGGGCAGCAAAGAGGTCTTCCAAACGTGTCAAGTACCCCTCATCTCCACCCAAGATGTCCATTTGTCCAGCGACATCGTGGACGGGTGCAAAGAGGTACTGCCAACCGTTGGCTTCTGTGAAGTTGAAGTTGACTTCTCTAGGGTCAAATCCCTCAACCCAAGCGCCTTGTCGTTTTGCTTGGATGAAACCTGTCTCCGGATTCACGAGGTTTTTCCACGACGACGCCCGCTGGGCGAATCGCGCCGCAAGTTGGTCTGCACCGTGGCGCGCCGCATAGCGAGAGATGCACGCGTCGTCGAACGCGTATTCCAAGGTTTTTGACACGCTTTCGTGTTCGTGGTCGGAGGGGATGAACCCCAACTCTGCGTAGGCATCCAAGCCGAGGTGCATGGAGTCTGCAGCCTGCACCATGGCGGACAGGGCGACTCCATGGTCCCATCCGTCGATGCCCCATTGCTCGGCATCGACAATGACGGGCACGCTGTGGTAGCCAATCATGCAGCCTGTGTAGTTGGCCGCGAGTTCCCAGACGGGCAGTTGTCCGCCGTCCTTGTACATCCTCAACATGGACCGAACCATGTCACGCGTACGGTTGGGCTCGATCCACGCAAGCAAAGGGTGGAGCGCCCGGTAGGTGTCCCACAAGCTGAACACGGTGTAGTGGTCGCCTTCGTCGTCCGCCAGCGCGTGAACGCGCAAATCGGTCCCGCGGTATCGGCCATCCACGTCGCTTGCGAGGTTGGGCACCGTGGTGGCGTGGTACAACGCCGTGTAAAAGGTGGTTCGCTCGTCTGACGTGCCGCCGTCCACCTGGATTCGGCCCAGTTGGTCGTCCCAACGCCGTTCAGCTTCGCCCTTGAACCGGTCGAAGTCAAAATCGGGCGCCTCAGCGTTCAAGTTTTGGATGGCGCCTTCGATGTCGCAGAAGCTCAAGGCCACGTGGACGTTGAGTTCGGAAAGCATGCCAAAATCCGCCACAAACACAGGGACCATGGTCATCTCTTGAACGAGCGAGCCGTCTTCGAGGGTGTCGGTTCGCGTGATTTCGCCCAACTGGTCGCCCCACACAAAATCTTGGTCGAACGCCATGGCGAAGTACACATGTTGCTCCTCGGCCCAATTCTTGCTGACCCGATGGCCCACAAGCATGCGAGACCCACGCGGCTCAATGCTGTAGTGGACGAGTTCATCTCGGTGTGCCAAGTCCACCACCCACGTGACCGTATCAGGTTCGGGCAGCGTGTAGCGATGCACCCCGACGCGAGGGGTGGCGGTCAATTCAGCCACGACGCCATGGTCGTCCAAAGTCACTTGATAGTACCCCGCGTGTCCTTGCTCCGAGTCTTTGCGGAACGCGCTCTTGTACTTGTCGCGCCACGTGCTCCCATCGCGGTATTGGGTGCACGGCATGACCAGAATGTCGCCGTAATCGCTCACGCCCGTTCCCTGAAGGTGGGTGTGGCTGAATCCATACATGACGCTGTCGGTGTCGTGGTATCCGCCGCAACCGTCCCAGCCGTCAAGCCGAGTGTCTGGACTCAGTTGAACCATGCCAAAAGGCGTGGTGGCTCCGGGGTAGGTGTG
>WTJL01000129.1:11219-16223 GCA_011524845.1 Flavobacteriales bacterium
CGCTGCTGTTCCGGCGACAAACATCCCCGCATGGCGGCGGTTCGTTCGCTTCGGCACCGGCCAAGTTCCATGCGGATGTCGCCGAGGGCGGCGAGCAATTCTGCCTCCGCGATGGGGGCCGCCTCCAAGCTGTCTTGAACGGCCTTCCAGTGCGACAAGCAGGCGTCGAAGGGCAGGGCGGCCTTCAACACGGCCTGAGCGTCGTCAGGGGAGAGAGAAAGCTGCATGGCCACATGTTGGGAGGCTCGCATCGACTCAGTCAACCCCAACGGAGAAGATTGTCCTGCGCATGCAAGCTGAATCAGCCACGTGGCGGCCAACCCCATGCATTGCAACGCCATGGATCCAGAGGTCTTCATGGTTGGAAGTTGTTGATCCAGTCGTCTACGGTCTGCCCCAAAGGGCCGTTTCGACGCCACATGGCGGGGATATGAAGGTCCGGTTGAATGGGGCGAGAGGTGGCCCAGTTGTCGCTTGGTTCAGCCATGTAGACGGCCGTCGACAAGCTCACGACGATTCCAGAAAGGGGGAGCCGTCGGATGTAGGGATTGCCCATGGTGCCGTTCTGCGGCCCCATGCATGGCTCTCCAATCAACGTGCCCCGTCCTGAAGCCTGAACCGCCCCGGCAAAAGACACACTGGCCGATGCCGATTCGCCGTCCATCAACACGGCCACGCGTCCTCGAAATGCATGGGGACTGCGTCCCTTTTTGGGGAAGAACAGGGTGTCTGTCTCACCCAGAGGAAGGGTGGCCATCGTGTAGATGTACTTCGCGTCTGCAGAGTGGTCTTTGTGTTTGTCCACCCACCGCTTGCGAAGGCGCTTGTAGTAACGGCCGTTGGCACGTGCGGTGATGGTGCTTTGTTTGGCCACCAAGGCATAGGGGAGATGCCGAGGTTGGGTGGCGATGTGGCGCCAAAGGGATTCCATGCGGGGCGATTGCCCACCGGGATTGCCGCGCAGATCGATGATGACGGGACAATTCAAGTCTTTGGCACGCTCGAACCCTTTGGCCAAACGCCGGTGAAAGCGACCCCAAGGTCCGTCGGAGAACGACGTGATTTTTACCGTAGCCGCGCCAGGCCAGTGGGTCTGGATCCTCCGGGCATGTCCCGTGTCCAAGAGCCTTTGGTCTTCTCTTGCGTAACGACGGTCGTCTTTGGGGGTCAGCCGAGTGCCGTCGGGGAACGACCAATCCACGACAGGTCGTCGGGTTGAAATGCTGGCCCACGCCCGTCGGGCTTGTTTCCAAGACACGGCCTCGAAGGAGACTGTTTGGGGCAACAACGTGGTGGGGTCCATCCAGGTCACCGCAAGCCTTGAGGACCGAGAGGTTCCCAAGACCCAAGGCGTGATGTTGTGCGCCGCGGTTCGCGAGGTAGGGCCTGCGCTTGGACCTTCCATCGTGGACAACTCCATGGCGTCTCGGACCACGCCATCGGCGCTTCGACCGTTCAGCGCCAACACCCGAACGTCTTCTGGGAGGCCTGGCAATCCGGAGTCCAACACCCACAGGGCACCTCCTTCAATGGCCCAACGGATGGGGAGGGTGCCGTATGTGCGCTCGACGTCCCAAATCCAGTCGTACGCAGAAACGGCACTGTGGCTGTCTTGGAGCACTTGGAGCTGGGCGTTCACCAATCGGATGCGTTCCATGGAGGACGCGGTCATCCACTTTTCTCGGGTTTGGTCCAGTGAGGTCAGCCACGCTGTCTCACCGCAACGCAGGAAAGGGTCCGGATGCATGGACCTGACCCAAGAATCCAAGGAGTCGAGGTCGTCTTGACTGTGCACGGGGTGCACGGCCAAGCTCGTGCTCAGCAGCCCCAGGATCGCCCATTGAACCAAGCCTTTGTGCACGTCTTAAAGGGCGTCGGGTCCTTGATCCAATTTCTTCACCATGGTCAAGATGGTGGCGATGGCCACCACGTCGCCTTCGTGGTCGTCGACCTCGACGCGGTAGCGCACAATGCCTTTGGCGACGTCCTCGGGTTCGCGACGTTCTTGGGCAATCTTCTCAACCACGGTCAGCTTGACCCCGATGGTCGTGCCAGGGTAGACAGGCTTGGTGAACCGGCATTCGTCGATGCCGTAGTTCAACAGCACAGGCCCTTTGCGCGGTTCCACAAACAGACCGGCAGCTTTGCTCAAGATGTAATAGCCATGAGCCACCCGACCTTCAAACATGGTGCCGTCGAGGCTCGTTTCGTCCACATGGGCGTAGAAGTGGTCTCCACTGACGTTGGCAAAATTGACAATGTCGGCTTCTGTGACGGTGTGGCGGGCTGTGGTCACGGTGTCGCCCACCTCAAGCTCTTCAAAGTGCTTGCGGAAGACGTGGGGTTCGCTTTCAGGACGGGCCGCACCTGGCTGGTATTGTTGCGTGATGGCACTGAGGGTGGTGGGGTGGCCCTGAATGGCCGTGCGCTGCATGTAGTGCTTGATGCCTCGAAGCCCTCCCATTTCTTCTCCGCCTCCCGCGCGTCCAGGGCCACCGTGCACGAGCAAAGGCATGGGGGATCCATGGCCGGTGCTCTCTTTGGCACATTCTCGGTCGAGCACCAAGATTCGACCATGCATGGGCGCAGCTTCTCGAACGAAGGTCGCGGCGGCTTGGCGGTCGAAGGTGGTGATGCTGCAGCACAAGGATCCTTTGCCTTTCGCGGCCAAGGCCACGGCCTCTTCCAATTCTTGGTAGGGCATCAGGGTGCTGACAGGGCCAAAGGCCTCGACGTCGTGCACCGCGGTGGCGTCGTGTGGCCGTTCGTGACGCATGAGCATGGGAGGGAGGAAGGCTCCGACCTCGGGGTTGGCGCCCACGACCTCTGCTTTTTTGGTTCCCCCAAACACGCATTCTGCTTCCGCTTCAATGCGGGCAACTTGCTCCAACACGTCGTCGCATTGCGCGCGTCCGACCAGCGCCCCCATGCGCACTCCGTCGACCTGAGGATCGCCGATGGTGGTTTTTCCCAATTGCGCCACGAGGGCGTCTTGGACGGCGTCCATGGCATGGGCTGGCACAAAAATGCGCCGGACGGCAGTGCACTTTTGGCCGCACTTCACGGTCATTTCTTTGCGCACCTCTTTGATGAAGAGGTCAAATTCAGGAGTGCCTGGGACGGCATCGGGGCCAAGAATGGCGGAATTCAGAGAGTCGGCCTCCATGTTGAAAGGCACTGCGTATTCTGTCATCCGGGGATTGGCCTTCAGCTTTTTGCCCGTGGCCGCGGACCCCGTGAAGGTGACCACGTCCCGTTCATCGACGAAATCCAAGATGTTTCTGGCCGACCCGCAGACTAGCTGAAGCGCTCCCGGAGGAAGGATGCCACTGTCGTGAATGGCGGCCACCACGGCCTCCGTGAGAAAGGAGGTGACAGTGGCCGGTTTGACGATGGCGGGCACCCCAGCAAGCCAGTTGACCGCCACTTTTTCCAGCATGCCCCACACTGGGAAGTTGAAGGCGTTGATGTGAACGGCGACGCCTTGCTTGGGCACCAACAAGTGATGTCCTCCAAACGTTCCTTCCCGCCCCAGAGGCACAAAATCTCCATCGGTGGCAAAAGGGGTGTCTGGAAGCTTTCGTCGAAGTGAGGCGTTGGCGAACAAATTGCCAATGCCTCCTTCAATGTCAATCCAAGAGTCTGCGCGGGTGGCCCCAGTGGCCCAGCTCACGTTGTAAAAGTCCTCCTTCATGCCGTGCAAGTGGAGGGCCAAACGCTTCAACATGCGTCCCCGTTGTTGGAAGGTCATGGACCGCAGGGCAGGTCCTCCCACCTCACGGGCGTAGACGTACGCAGATTCCAAATCCACCCCTGAGCTGTCTGCATGGGCAATGACCTCACCGCTGATGGCGTTGTAAAGGGGGGTGCCTTCGCTGTCGCCGTGCACCCAAGTGTTGGAGAGTAGGTTGCCGAGTTTGTTCATGGTTGTGCGTCGTTCCATGCGAAGGTAGCAGGCGAGGGGTGGATTGATGGAGAGGCTTGATAACTTCCAACGGATGGTGGATGCGCTTGGCCCAGAAGCATAAAAGTGACGTCGTGCAAGTGGGGAAGAACTTGACGTGAGCTTTCGATGAACCTCGGATTAGCCTCGATGAAAAAAAGAATATTTCCTGTCAAGTTGCTTGGGAATTTCAAATCTGTTTCTCTATCTTTATCGCGAAGTCCACCCCTAATGGTGGTTTTCAACCTCTGATCCGAAAGCAAACAAACCTATTCTTATGAAGAACCTTTTCGCAATGACCGCTGCCCTCATGATGGGCTTTGGTGCGACCGCCAGCAACGTTGAGCTGGTCGTCGAAGCTGTTGACAACAACGGCGCAGTTCCTGGCAACACCTACCGCGTTTACGCTGTGTTGCCTTCAGCACAACACTCGCTCCACGCTGTGTTCGCAGCAGAGGATCACGTGTTGAACGTGGCCACCACTGGTTCTTTCTTCCAGCACCAGTACGGCAGCTACTCTTCACTCGACATCAACGAGAGCATCGTGGCCATGGAGCCAGGCTTGGCGTTTGACAGCTGGGTGACTGTGGGTGCCAAGAACAGCGACGACAACAACTTGTGGACCATCGGCATCGACTACAACAACTTCCTCGCTGGTCAGGAATTGACCGTGACGGACGGTGCTTGGTTCGTGGTTCCCACCGACGTGCAAGCTGCTGCTGCATCTGGCAACAAGGTGCTCTTGATGCAATTGACCACCGACGGCACTGCCACTGGTGTGTTGAACCTCCAAGGCCGCGACGGCGAAGGTGGCACGTGGCGCGCCCACGACTTGACGTTCACTTCGAAGGACGCCAAAGTCTTCGGTTGCACCGACGCTACTGCAGCCAACTACAACGCTGACGCAACCTACAATGACGGTTCTTGTGAAGGAGCTGCCACTGAAGGCCTCACCGGCATCGCTGCCGACGCCAAGTGGAGCATCTTCCCCAACCCTGTGTTCGAGAGCACGTTCAGCGTGAAGTTTGACAACAACCTCGTGTTGGGTGAAGAGAACATCG
>WTJL01000207.1:0-2868 GCA_011524845.1 Flavobacteriales bacterium
GACCTCGGGGTGAGCTCCCACCAATTCGACACGGCGGAGCGCGGCTTTTCCCTTCGACACGACGGCCCGCTCGACATGCGCATGAATCCCGGAACCGGCGAGCCTGCTAGCGCATGGCTCGCCAAGGCGGAGGTCTCGGAAATGACCCAAGTCTTCCGCCGTTACGGCGAACTCAACCGCCCGGACAAGCTCGCGCACCGCATTGCCGCCGCCCGCACGGATGCGCCTCTCCTCACGACGCACGACCTGATTCGCACCCTGTCACCGTCCGCGCCCCGCGGCAAGGAAAACAAGTTCTACGCGAAGATTTTTCAAGCCATCCGCATCCACATCAACGACGAACTGGGTGCCCTGGAAGACCTGCTGACCCAAGCCGCGGGCATGTTGAAGCCGGGAGGGCGTTTGGCCGTGATGAGCTACCACAGCTTGGAAGACCGCTTGGTCAAGCACTTCATGCGGTCAGGAAACTTCGACGACGACGTCAAGCGCGACATGAAGGGCCAAATCCAAGCACCCTTCCACCCCCTCGTGCGCAAGGCCATCGTGGCCAGCGACGACGAAATGAACGACAACCCCCGCGCACGAAGCGCACGCCTTCGCGTCGCGGAACGAACCGAGTGGACCCCATGAAACTGCTCGGATTCCTCAAACGCTCCAAGGCTCCTGATGCGCCTGCAGGCAACCGCACCTTGACGGCTGCGGAACTTGCTGCGCGCGAAGCCCAACAAGAGGCGCAAGCTGCCGCAGCCAAAGCCAAGGCCGCCAAGGCCAGCGCCGCGAGCAACCCCAACCGACTGCGCACCTCCGAAGAGTTCCGCAGCGAAGCGAGGGCGAAGAAAGAACGACGGGCCAAGCGACGCGCAGACAACCAAATCGGCGGCCTCATCCGCGAAGTGCTCAGCGGTGAAATCCTCGCGCGCGAAGCGCTCGTTCGCCAGGTGCCGTTTTTGCTCTTTGCGAGCTTCCTGACCATTCTCTATTTGGCCCTCGGCTACCAAACCGAGCGGATCCTTCGCGACAAGCAACGCACCCTGGACAAGCTCGAAGAAGCCACCGCCGAAGAAAAAACCCTTCGCTCTGATTTTGAGTCTCAACTCCAGCAAAGCCGGCTCGCCAAGTCAACAGCCGAGCTCGGCCTGGAGCAACCGACCGCCCCTCCCATCCTATTGCCCGCAGACGAATGAGCGCTTCTCCCAACACAGGACGCATTTGGCTCGTATTTGTCGGGCTGACGGTCATTGGACTGATGGTCTTTGGGCGCATCCTCATGATCCAGACCGTGGAGCACGACACCTGGGCGAGCCGCGGAGAGGAATTCTCCACGAGCGTGCGCACCATCGAACCCGCACGGGGACAAATTGTCGCCCGCGACGGCAGCCTGCTCGCCACCAGCGTACCGGTGTACGACCTGCGCTGGGACTCCAAGTGCGAAGGCATGCGTTGGGACATGTACAACGCGCAAATCGACACGTTGTGCATCGCGCTTGCGTCCGCCATGGGCAAGAGTCCCGCGTACGTCAAGGGCAAATTCGACAACGCCAAAGCCCGTGGGCACCGAGGCGCATTGATCGGACGCAACATTCCATTCACCGACTACCAAGAATTGCGTGACCTCCCCTTTGTCAAGTTGGGACGGTACAAGAGCGGGCTTGTCTTCGAACGCCGAGAGAACAGGCGGCGGCCGTTTGGCAAGCTCGCAGCACGCACCGTTGGCATCGACCGCGAGCACCAACGCGTGGGCATTGAGCGCTCCTGGAACGAGGAACTGGCCGGTGTCGAGGGCCAGCAACTTTCCCGAAAAGTCGCCGGCAACCAATGGATGCCCGTCACAGACGACTACCTCGTCGACCCAGTGGAAGGCATGGACGTCGTCACCACCCTCGACCTCCACCTCCAAGACGTGGCCACCAACGCCCTTGAACAACAACTTCGACGCCACGACGCCGCTTGGGGGACCGTCATCGTTTCTGAGGTGTCCACAGGGTTCATTCGCGCCATTGCCAACCTGACCCGGCACGAGGTAGGCGACGACACCGTCGAATATTGGGAAGACTTCAACCACGCCATCGGCACGGCAGTGGAACCGGGATCCACTTTCAAACTGGCCAGCCTCATGGCGTGCATGGAAGGAGGCATGCTCGCGACCGACTCCATCGACACCGGAAAGGGTGAGATCTACTTCTACAAGAAGCGGATGCGCGACAGCAACTACAAGGACGGCGGTCACGGTGAAATCTCCCTCAGCAAGGTGTTTGCCGTCAGCTCCAACGTTGGCTCAGCCCTTGCCGTCAAGAACACCTTTGGCGACAAGCCCCAGTCCTTCCTCGATGGCCTGACCACCATTGGCGTGACCCAACAAACGGGCATTCGCTACGTGGGTGAAGCCACCCCCAAGGTCATCACCTCGGTCGACAACCCCGAGTGGCAAGGAACCAGCCTGACCTCCATGGCCATTGGCTACGGGCTCACCCAGACCCCCCTTCAAACCCTTGCCCTGTACAACGCAGTGGCCAACAACGGCCGCATGATGCGCCCCCAACTTGTCCGTGAATTGCGGTCGGGCAACGAGGTGGTGAAGACGTACGAGCCCTTCATCCTCAACCCTCGGATTTGCAGTGAACCCACGCTGGCGTCCTGCAAAACCATGATGGAAATGGTGTGCGATCCCCAAGGCGAAGGCACCGCCCAACGCCTCTTCAAAGACAAGCCCTACACGGTGGCTGGAAAAACGGGGACCGCGCGCATCGCCACAGGCCAAGGCTACGCCGAGGGCCGCTACCGCGCCTCGTTTGCCGGATACTTCCCCGCAGACAACCCCCAATATTCCTGCGTGGTGGTCATCGCAGACACCAAGAGCGGCAGCTACTA
>WTJL01000207.1:2968-4151 GCA_011524845.1 Flavobacteriales bacterium
TTGGACATCCCCGAATCGGGGGTGCCAGACGTCCGAGGCATGGGGCTGCGAGACGCCCTCTACCTCCTCGAGAACGCCGGCCTCCGCGTGGACTACAACGGCAAAGGCACCGTCAAGTCTCAATCCATCGCCCCAGGAACACCGCTCCGTCGGGAACTCACCACCATTCAACTCCGCCTCTCGTGAAATTGCTCTCAGACCTGCTCTACGACGCACGCATCCAGGAGGTGCGGGGCACCACCCATGTGGCCGTGGAACACATCGCCGTGGATTCGCGGAAAGTGCAACCGCTGGGATTGTTTGTCGCCATTGCTGGCACCGTGGTGGACGGGCACGATTTCATCGATCAAGCCATCGCAGCAGGTGCCGCGTGTGTGATCTGTGAACGCATGCCCGAGGACACCCCCGAGCACGTCACGGTCATCCAAGTCAAATCCAGCGCCCACGCCCTGGGACATGTGGCGGCAGCGTTTCACGACCACCCTTCCCGAGACATGAAAGTGGTCGCCGTGACTGGCACCAACGGCAAAACCACCACCGTCACGCTTCTCCACCAACTGTACCGCTTGCTCGACCGCAAAGTCGGCATGCTCGGCACCGTGGAAAACCGGATCGTGGACCGTGTCGTTCCCGCCACGCACACCACCCCCGACGCCCTGAGTTTGCAGGCCCTTCTCCGAGAGATGGCCGATGCGGGATGCACCCACGTGTTCATGGAGGCGAGCTCCCACGCCATTGTGCAGGAGCGCATCACAGGCACCCACCTCACGGGCGCGGTGTTCACCAACATCACGCACGACCACCTGGACTACCACGGGGATTTCAACGGCTACATCAAGGCCAAAAAACAGCTGTTTGACCGGTTGCCTGCCTCTGCATTTGCAGCCGTCAATGCCGACGACCCCCATGCGGAGGACATGGTCAGCGACACAAAGGCCAAGGTGGTGACCATGGCCGTGCAAGGCGTGGCCGACCAACGGGCACGCTTGGTGGAAAACCAAATCACAGGACTCGTCCTGCACCTGGACGGCCAAGAATTGTACTCGCAACTCGTGGGCGGATTCAACGCCAGCAACCTGCTGGCCGTGTACGTGGTGAGCCAGATGCTCGGCACCGACAAAATCAACGCCTTGACGCAGATGTCGTTGTTGAAGCCGCCCGCCGGCAGGTTCGAGCGCGTCCC
>WTJL01000198.1 GCA_011524845.1 Flavobacteriales bacterium
CCCTCCACAATCTGACCACCGCGTTCAGCCGCCGCCAAGTAGCCCTCGGCTTGAAGCGCACGGGCCTCGTCGACCGTGGCCACGGGAATGATTTCTTTCACCCCGTGCTCCATGGCGGTGCAAATCGCCGACGTGGCGCGCAACACATCGAGGACGACGACCAGCTGAAAATCAGCCTCGTAGAGGTGGTACTCTCCAGGGGAGAAACAAACTTCGATTCGGTTCATGGTTCGGTTCCGGTTCGAGAGGCGGGGAATTGTCCGCCACAGGTGCCGAGTGCCTCAGCCCTTGTAAAAGGGAAACCGGACCACGTGACAGGCGACGTTCTTGTTTCGAATGCGAACCTGCAGCGCAGTGCCTTCCTTGGCAAGCGACGCGTCAAGGTACGCCATCCCAATTCCGTGACCTAATGAGGGCGACATGGTCCCACTTGTGACGCGGCCGACGACCTCTCCGTCCTGCGTGCACACGTCGTAGCCGTGACGGGGAATGCCACGCTCGTCCATCACAAGGCCCATGAGTTTCTGGGCGGGCCCGTCGGCTTTCTCGGCTTCCAGACGGCTGCGGTCGACAAAGTCTTTTTTGAACTTGGTGATCCACCCTAGACCTGCGGCGATTGGAGACGTCGTGTCGTCGATGTCGTTGCCGTAGAGACAGAACCCCATTTCCATGCGCAAGGTGTCGCGTGCGCCCAAGCCGCACGGAGGAACACCCGCATCGAGGCAAGCTTTCCACACGGCCTCAGCGGCGTCGAGCGGCATGTAGATTTCCACCCCGCCAGCACCGGTGTAACCTGTGGCTGAGATGAGCACGTCGTGGCCCAGCAAGGTGGCCTCTGTGAAGGTGTAGTAGGTCAAGGCACTCCACGCGTGTCCATCGCGGCGCGAGGGGGCCAGGCTCGCCAACACCTCGTCGGCTTTGGGGCCTTGAACGGCGAGCAAGGCGTATGCGTCGCTGCGATCCTCGACACGAACGTTGAAGGCGTTGTGGGCGATTTGGTCTTGGATCCATTGCCAATCCTTTTCGCGGTTGCTGGCGTTGACCACCAACATGTAGCGGTCCTCAGCAAACCGGTACACGAGCATGTCGTCCACAATGCCACCGTTTCCATTGGGCAAGCACGCGTATTGCACCTTGCCGTCCACAAGGGTTGATGCGTCGTTGGAGCTGATCCACTGCACGAGTTGGAGGGCGTCCGGACCTTCGACAAAGAACTCACCCATGTGGCTCACGTCGAACATGCCACAAGACTCGCGCACCGCGTTGTGTTCAGCCTTGAGTCCCTCGTATTGAACGGGCATGTCGTAGCCTGCGAAGGGGACCATTTTCGCGCCTGCCTCAAGGTGGGCAGCGTGAAGGGCGGTTTTATGCAACGTCGTGGTTTCCATGGCGCGAAGGTAGGGAGGAGGCCTCCGGTCCAAGGTGGAAAATCACGTCCAAAATGGACCGTCCGGAAACGAATCCAAGGCGGTCTTCAAAGACCTGTGGATAGCGGGGGGTGTCCACGTCATTCCACCGCGCCTTGGGGCGCCAATCGTCCCAACCGTCTCCCGATTCGTAGGTCGACGTCGGCGCAGGCAGCGGCGTGCCCAGCGTGTCACATGCCCATTGCACAGAAGCCTCTGCGGCGTCAAGCCAGGACTGTCCAGCCTTCAAATGACGATGGGCCCAGTCTTCGATTTCAGGGAAGTAATGCTCAAAGAAGGGGGCGCGGCCGCAATTGGTGCGCAACACCTTGAGCAAGAGCTCTGGATGGACGGCGTCGGTGAAGACGATGTCCTGCACGCTGCGGGTGGAGGCGCCGCGACGGTGAACAGGCAAGGTGACGGTCGTGGGGCCTTGTGGATTGACAAGCGACACACGGTTTCTCAAGCTCTGCTTGACGTAGTTCTCGTGACGACAAACGTGGGCTCCTTCTCGCTGGGCGAGGTGGAACCAGGTCAGTGGCGGAAAGGTCGCGGCAGGAAGGAGAGGGGCCTTGGGCATGACGCCAAAGGGTTACTTCACCGCACGCATCATGCGGTCCCAGCGAATCTTGGATTCGCCGTGCTGGGCTTCGTTCTGCTTGCTGAACCACGTCACGGTGGCGCGTCCCACAATGTGGTCTTCTGGCACAAAGCCCCACATGCGGCTGTCGGCTGAGCGGTGGCGGTTGTCGCCCATCATCCAGTAGCCGTTCATGCCGAAGGTGAACGACGTCGAAGGAACACCGTCCACCAGCACGTCTCCATTGGGCAACTCTTCCAAGGTGTGGTGTTCGTAGGCCGTGATCCACCGGCGGTACAGGTTCAAGTTGCGCGCCGTGAGCTCCACGGTGAGTCCTTGTTTGGGCAACAGCACGGGACCAAAGTTGTCCGGATCCCACTGGTTGAATTCGTCGTCCCACACGTTGGGGAACATTTCCAATCGACCGCGGCGATGGGAGTTGCTCATGGGCTCGACACTCGAGGCAAGGGTTTCCATGCCAGCCACTTCGGCTTCTGTCAGGGCCATGACCGCGGCGATGCCTTCGGGAATCGCACTGACGGGACCCAAATCAAGCTTCGTCAACTCCAGCTTGCGAAAGGCTTGTTGAGCCTCGGCTTGGGAGGAGAACACCACGCGGTACTCTTTTTGAAGCCCTTCCGGATTCTCAACAGCGACCCCGTCGATGTGAAGTTGACCGTCCACCACACTGACCGATTCGCCGGGTAGGCCCACGCATCGTTTCACGTAGTTCTCCATTTTGTCCACGGGGCGTGCGCGCAAACCGGGCTTCTTGGCTGCGGCCGCACGTGCTTCGTCCATGTAGCGATCGGGATGAAGCGCGAACGTTTGAACGTCTCCGCCTGCTCGTCGGATGCCGTCTCGGCGGAGGAGGGCGTAGTAGTCGTGCCCCACGAGGTTGGGGTCGACGTAGACCGTGTCCCCATGAGGGAAGCTGAACACCACCGCGTCGTAGCGTTCCACGTCCCGGAATCCAGGCAAGCGAAGGTTGGGCAGCGAGAACCAATCGGTGTAGCTCGGCGTCAGTCCTCCTGGCAACGCGTTGTGCACAAACGGCATGGTGAACGGGGTGCGCGGCAACTTGGGGCCGTACGACGTTTTCGACACGATGAGGTAATCGCCCACCAACATGCTTCCTTCCATCGAAGGCGTGGGGATGGTGAACGGTTCCACGATGAGCATGCGAAGAGAGCCTGCCACGACGGTGGCCCAAATCAAGGCTTCGCTCCACTCACGGGCGGTGGACTTGCGGGTTTTGGTCCAATCGCGCTTTCCGACCCACGCTTCTTGTCCTTGACGCAGTTCCCACAGGCCCCACCATGGCAGGGCGCCCATGATCCATTGGTCTTTGGTGGACCGGCGTCCAAAGGCCAACCCCAACTCGACGTGCATCACTGTGAGCATGATCAAATTGATCCCGGGCACAAGCAGGAAAATGGCCCAGTACCAAGGGCGCTGGATGAGGTCCAACCACACGAAAAAGTGCCAGCCGGGGATGGCCCCCTTCCACCCGGCCGCGTCGGGGTCTTTCCGTCCAACGAGCACCGGCAGGGTGAAAAGCTGCACCAGCACGGCGAGCAGCAGGAGGATCCAAGGAATGAGGGTCATGGTTGAAAGAGGTCAGTCATCGTGTACAGTCCAAATTCCTCGCGCCGTTGACGTTCCCACGTCCATCGAAGGGCCCAGACGGCACCTTCGGCAAATCCGACACGGGATTTGGCTTCGTGTTGCAAAACAAAGGCATCGTGTGCAGAGTCCCACGCCAAAGCATGCAAACCCACCACGTCGCCCTCCCGAACGCTGTCAATGGCCACGTCGCCGGACCAACCGCCGCGCTTCACCCATTCTGACAGGGTCAGAGCGGTCCCGCTGGGCGCATCCACCTTGTGCACGTGGTGCACTTCCTGAATGGAGGCCCGGTAGCCGGGAATGCGTTCAAAGACGCTGGCAGCATGTGCGGCGACCAAGTTGAGGGCGTGCACGCCCGGGCTGAAGTTGGTGCTCCAAAACGCGGAACTTCCTGCGGCATCTGCGGCGGCCTTCAATTCGTCAAGGCGTTCGAGCCACCCCGTGGTTCCGGTCACCACCGGCACGCGATGCTCGACGCAGATGCGCACATGGTCGAACGCCGCATCCGGCACCGTGGCTTCAAACACCAGGCCTTCCGGCGACCAAGGCTCCCCAGCGTTCACCCGCTTCCCGACGGTGCCGCCATGGCGGGTCCACGCCTCGGCCACGGCAGAGCCGAGCTTGCCGGCGCCCACCACCATCAACGGTGGCAAGTCGGAGGGAGAGGGAAGGTCAATGGCCATGGCGCGAGAGGTTCCAGGTGAGATGAACGACAGGAACGCCCCACATCGTACCTCCACGAAGGGTCAAATCGTCCGACGTGTCCAAATTGCGAAGCATGGCCCCCGTGTTGGCGTCCAGCACTTGCAGTCCGTGGGCAATGAGGAATCCCAAGGCAGACAGGTCCCGGTTGCGCCTGTAAAACAGCGCGCGGTCTTCCAGCTGGCCCTCGGAAAAGAGGTTGCCCGCGGCGTCCGTCAGAACGGGCTCTGTGGTGGGGTCGTCGTCGGTTGCGGCGATCAAATCGTCGATGCTTGCGCGCATCTCTTGGGCGTTGTTCATGGTGGCCCACAAGGCGTATCCCATGCCTCCCCACACCACGGGGGCCTTCCACGCTTGGCGGTTGATGATTTGACCTGATCCAGGGAGGCACGCCGCCCACACCGTGGTGCGCTTGACGCGCAGGGCCGTGCTGTCTTGGGGTGTCAAGGGCGCTGTGGGTTGGGCACTCAGGGCAAGGCACATTCCCAAGCATCCCAACAGCAAGGCCGCGCGCAAGCCGGTCATGAGGCAATCAGGCGAGCCCCAGTTTCACGAGCACAGCGTCGAGTTCCTCTGCGGTGCTGTACGTGAGTGTCAATTGTCCCCCGCCTTGGCTCCGGCGCTTCAGCGCCAGTTTGGCGTTGGTGCTGTCGAGCTTGGTGCGAAGGATTTCCAACGCTTGTTCTTCGTCCGCGGACAGAGGAGGGAGGCTGGCGGGCTTCGGCTGCGTGGGGGCGTTCAATCCTCCTTGTTTCACCCATCGCTCCAGTTCCCGCACGCTGATGCCTTCGGCCACCACCTTTTCGGCGAAGGCGATTTGGGTGTAGCGCGCATCCGGCCCTTTGACGCCCGCCAAGGTTTTGGCGTGGCCAAGGCTCAAGGTGCCCAGCCGAAGCATGGCTTGCAAGGGTTCTGGCAAATCCAGCATGCGCAGGTAGTTGGCCACCGACGAACGGCCCATGCCCACGCGTTTGGCCAAGGCGTCTTGGGTCATTTGGCACTCTTCCATCAAATGCCGGAACGACATGCCCACCTCCAGCGGGTTGAGGTCTTCACGCTGAATGTTTTCCACCAGCGACATTTCCAACAAGCTTTGATCGTCTGCCTCCCGAACATAGGCGGGCAATTCGGTCAATCCCACGCGTTGACAGGCGCGGAAACGGCGTTCACCGGAAATGATTTGGTACTTCGAGGCGCGGATTTTGCGCAGCGTGATCGGTTGAATGATGCCATGGGCCTCGATGCTGTCCGCGAGTTCTTTCAAGCCAGCCTCATCGAATTCGCGACGCGGCTGGTTGGGGTTCGCTTCAATGTCCTGAATGCCCACGAATTGCACCGCATTGACGGCGCTCTTTTCACTTGTGGCACTTGGGAAGTCGCGGAGTTCGTCAGGGTGCGACGCCACGGGCTTGACGGGCGCACCGCCGAGCAACGCATCCAACCCACGTCCGAGTCCGCGTGGCTTGGTCACGACGCGAGGTATTTGTCTTCGGTGCGGATGTGGGTCATGTTGTTTTTCTGCAACAGTTCCCGCGCCAAGTTGAGGTAGTTCACAGAGCCCTTGCAGGTGGCGTCGTGCAGGATGATGCTCTCCCCGTGGCTGGGTGCTTCGCCAAGGCGGGTGTTCCTGTGAATGACCGTTTGCAAGACCAAATCTTGGAAATGCGTCCGCACCTCGTCCACGACTTGATTCGCAAGGCGCAAGCGCGTGTCGTACATGGTCAACAAAATGCCTTCCACTTCAAGGGAAGGGTTGAGTTGGTTTTGGACAATCTTGACGGTATTCAGCAATTTGCCCAACCCTTCCAAAGCGAAGTACTCGCACTGAACGGGCACCATCACGCTGTCGGCTGCGGTCAACGCATTCAAGGTGAGCAGCCCGAGGCTGGGAGAGCAGTCGAGCACGATGAAGTCGTAGTCGTCCCGCACCTGCTCCAAGGCGGCGCGAAGCTTGCGTTCGCGTTGCTCTGCATGGACCAACTCAATTTCCGCACCGACCAAGTCGAGGTTGGTGGGGAGGATGTCGAGGTTGGGAGAGGAGGAGGGGACAATGGCGCTGCGGAGGTCCACTTCGCCAGACACCACTTCGTAGCTTCCTTGGGTCACGAGACGTGGGTCAATGCCTACGCCACTCGACGCATTGGCTTGAGGGTCCAAGTCCACCAACAAGGTTTTGAATTCCAACACCCCCAGGCACGCGCCGAGGTTGATTGCAGTGGTGGTCTTTCCGACCCCACCTTTTTGGTTGGCGATGGCGATGATTTTGCCCATGTCTGCTGCAGTTTCCGCGTTTGAGCGAAGGTACAGTCAGCACGGGGTGGGTATGGAGTGAGTTTTACACACTCGCACCGTCCTTTATCAAGGAATCAGAGGTCGTCGAACGCGATGTCGTCCTCGCTGGTCGCCTCTTCTTGAGGGGCGTCTTCCGCGGCATCTGACGCTTGATCTTGCGCCGCACGCTCCGCGATGGGGTCGCGGAACTCCCCGGTCTCCATCAGTTCTTTGATCTTGTCGACCGCATCTAAGAAGCCGTCTTCAAACTTGTCAAAGTCCTCGCGGTAGAGAAAGATCTTGTGCTTGGAGTAGCTCACGTTTCCGTGGTCGTCAAAGCGACGCTTGCTCTCCGTGATGGTCATGTACAAATCCTTGCCACGGGTGGCCTTCACATCAAAAAAGTAGGTCCGCTTTCCCGCACGAACGGGGCGGCTGTACAGTTCGTCTTGGTTCTCGTAGCTCGACATGGTCTTTCTCTTCGTGGCACTCAAGGTAGGCAAATTCCCACCAATCCCACTCAGCGTGCCACGTGCAGATGTCCTTCTGCCACACGTGGATAGCCCACTTGGTCGAAGTACACCGCGCGGTAGAGGTAGACGCCATTGGGGCAGTAATGCTGCCCGTCGGTTCCCATTTGACCGAGCCAGGGTTCTTCAGGATCGTTGGTTTCGAAGACCAATTCGCCCCATCGGTTGGTGATGCGCAGGGCGTAGTTGGACACCCCACGGACCACCGGCAACCACACGTCGTTCAATCCATCGCCGTCGGGGGTGAAGGCGGTGGGGGCATAGAAGACCGATCCGCTGACGCTTACCTGTCCCTCCGCAGTGTTGGTGCATCCAAACTCGTTGACCACCGTTTGGGTGATGGTGAAGGTGCCTCCGTCGTTGTAGATGTACTGGCCGTTGCACCCTTCAATCCCGCCGCCGTCGCCAAAACTGTAGTAACAGTCCACGTTTTGGTCTCCCAAGTACTCCACCCAAACCACGGGGTTCAAGATGTCCACCTGGTTGGGTGTGACGTCGATTGCGGCCACCGGGACGGGCAAGATTTCCACCGCCTGCGGACCGTCCATCTCCAAGGTCCGGACGCAGTATCCTCCCGTTTCCATGGTCAGGGTGATGGGGTACACTCCAGGAGACATGTAAATGTGGCTTGTGCTGACCGCGTTGGATGTGCTTCCATCGCCAAAATCCCACGTGTAGGTGGTCGCTGTTTCCGTCGTGCTCATGTTGGTGAAGCTGACCGAATGGGGAGGGCAGCCTGTCCAAGGTCCTGCTTGGAAGTCAATGGCGGGTTCTGCGATCACGGTCACGGGGGCCGTGAAGGTTTGAACGCATCCGGTCAATCCCGGCACGCTCGCGGTGAGGCTCACGTCGTACGTCCCTGCCTCTTCATAGATCAAGCCTGTGACCTGTTCCTCAGCGGTGTTGGCGAGGACCGTGGCCCCTCCAAAATCCCACTCGTACACGGTGTTTTCGTCGGAGGATGCCGTGCCGCTGAACGTGAAGAAATGGTCGTCGAAGCAATTGGGGTCTGGGGTGGTGAAGGTGGGTTCAAGCAAGAACTGAATCTCCACCTCCGCAGTGGCCACATCGGGGCATGTGAAGTCCGCTGCGGCCGTGAGGCTGATTTCGTACACGCCGGTGTCGGGGAAGGTGTAAGAGGGGCTCGGGTCGGTGCTCGTTCCGGAAGGGATGCCCCCCACGCCGTCGCCAAAATCCCACAGGTACGCCTCCGCATTCGAGGACAGGTTGGTGAAGTCGAAGGTGAGTCCGGTGCAAAACTGGTATTGGTCTTCGACCATCGCCACGGGGTCAGGCGGGGCCACCCAGGTGAAGCCCGCGTCAGAGGTGCACCCGTGGTTGTTGACGCTCACCACAATCTCCCAAACGTCGGCGTTGTCGAAAGAGATGCCACCTGGATTGGGAATGTCGGCAAGGCCAGGGCTCCCCGTTCCGAAGTCCCACAGCATGCTCGCTCCGCCGTCGATGTTTCCTTCCACGGCAAAGGTGAAGAGCTCTTCTCCGTCGTCGCATTCGAAGCCGTCGACCACGATGACGGGCTCCAGGGGTTGCCACACTTGATACAGGGCTTCCGAGGTGTCTGCGCAAGGCCATCCCGGATTCACCACCAAGCTGACCCAATAATCTCCCGGCTCAGGCCACGTGTACGTGGGTTCAAATTCGTCGCTGACGTCGTCTGTGATGCCGGCCACCCCAAAGTCCCATGCATAGCTGGAGCCGTTGATGGATCCGTTGTCGAGCGTGATGGTTTCCCCGATGCACAGTTGCGCTGGGGTTTGTTCTGCCACCACCGATTGGATGTTGGGGTCGCACAGCGTCACGTTGAATTGGAAGTCACGCATGGTGGTGCTCAGCAATTCACCGTCGCGGTACTCCGACACGCAGATGCCAATGGCGTACTGACCTGGCGACGTGGGCATGCCCGTGATGACCCCCGTCACAGGGTCGATGGCCATGGCCGGATCCGAGGTGATGGGGTACGTGCCGCTGAATCCTCCGATGTACTCGACTTCTTGGTACGGAGGCGTGGCGGGAGGGTTGGGCACAGGGCTGTTGGCGCCATTGCCGCCCCCGGTTCCACCGCCGTCAAGCGGGGCACAGAACGAATACACCAGCTCGTCGCCGTCAGGATCGATGGCGCTGTGGTCCCATACGAAGTCAAAGTTGGCGCAGACCGCCACGGGAGGGAGTTCTTGAAAGACCGGAGAGCTGTTTTGGGTGGCGTCGCTGGACACTGAGGTGCCCGGAACGTGCGCCACGAATGTTGCCCCTGGATTTTCAGTTCCTCCAAAATTTTGGAGGTTGCTGATGGACGGGTTTCGACAACACCGTTGCCACACCAAATCCCAGCCGTAGCTCGTGGCAGGCAAGGACACCGTGGTCGAGTAAATGGCTTGTTCGATGCACAAATCTGGGGGAGGGGTGCCGCAGGGGTTGCCCAAGGCCACGGGGACGTTGCTGACGTTGGACTGCGTAAGTGGGATCGTCAGAACGTCGTTGTCTCCGATTTGGCCGGTGCCGTCCCACATCCCAATGTACACCTGGTCGTCAAAGCCCGTGCCCAAGGTGTTGGCGGGCCCACAATCTCGGTACACTTTCAAGGTGACCAAGTAATTGGATCCCCCGAGATGGGTGTAGTACAGCTCGCCACCCACGAGGTGCGTGGCCTGAGCCTCAAGCCCGAGGGCCATCAAGACGCACAGAACCAAGCGCCAAGGCTTGAGCCGGGACCGCCATGCATCGGAATGGAGAGCGTTTGTCATGCAGAACAGGTGCGACGAAAGTACGTCCACCGACAGGGTAACGTTGGAAAGACGGAAAAGGTTGGCATCCTTTGGCCGGCCGACGGGGTTATTGTTCCCTGAACAGGTGAAGGCTGCCGTGGTCTTTGACGCCGTCGGCCCGAATCAACACCCACTGGTAGTGGCCGTCAGGGGCATCGTCTCCGTTCATGTAGCGCCCATCCCACACCAACTCAGGTTCGGAATCCTGCAGCGTTTCGTCGCTCCACACCTGAACGCCGTACCGGTTGAAGATGAGAAGCTGTGACCCCATCATCCCGGTGAGGCCACGGATGCGGAAGACGTTGTTGCCCGTGACGTTGTCTGGGGTGAAGACGTTGGGGATTTGGCAATCCCGAACGCGGATCAGGGCCTCCGTCGCAAATCCGCAGGTGTCAATGAGCGTCAGCGCTTCGCCCCACGACACCGGGGTGTCAAGGGCCTCAAGGTCCGTGAGTCGCCAAAAGTCTCCTTCTGCGACCCCGTGGGCCAACAAGGGCACGCCTGTCTCGGCGTCGTTCAAAATGGACACGCCACCGTAACGCACATCTGCCACGGGAATCCCGTCGTTGTGCATCGGGAATTCGATGATTTCAAGCGGACACAGTTCGTCGTCAAACGGCACGGGGTGCAGCACCTCCATGACGTGGGTGTGCGATTTGCCGCATTGGTCTTCGACGATCAGCTCCACAAGGGTAGAGGGCGGCAGCTGTCCCTGCGCATCGAGCATGGCAAAGGTGGAGTCGAAGTCGACGGTCCAAGCGTCCGCGTCCTGTCCAGCGTTGTTCCACACGCGGTCTTGCCAGGTGTACACAAAGGGGCCGTAACCTGTGATGTCGTCGTACCCCAAGACTTGCGTTCCGTCGGCGTCAATGCAGGAAATGGGCGCAGGGCTTGCTTGGATCGGAAGAGGGTCCACAATCACGACCCGGGCCAAAGTCGTGGACACTTGGTCGCATGCATTGACGTACTCGCACTCAATCACCAGATGCTCGACGCCTTCGTCGAAACCATCGTCGATCAGACCAAGCTCGATTTGGGCGGACGATGCGCCGGCTTCCATGATGACTTGGGAAAAGTATTCGTCGTAATCCAAGCCTTGCGCCGCTGTTCCGGTCAAGGTGAGAAAGGTGGTGTCAAGCAGGTCCGATTCAGATTCGGGCCGCTCGATCGTGAACCGTGCGTCGTTGCAGCCTTCTATCACCACTGCATCGATGACCATGGCCGTTCCATCGACCTCAATGGGGGTGTTGTTGTTGGCAAGCCAGTCTGCCATGGGGAACGACTCTCCATTGGGGTAGGTGAGCACGTCAGGCAACCCAATGGCCTCAGGGTAGGGAACGAGCGACTCGATTCCAGCAGAGGCGAACGGCACGGCGTCGGCTTCCAGTTCAAACTCTGTGGGCTCGCAGGTCGTCACGTTGAACTGGAAATCGCGGGTGACCGTGCTGAGAAGCACGCCGTCGCGGTATTCCTGCACGCAGATGCCGATGGCGTATTGCCCCACGGCTGTGGGGGTGCACGTCAACAGCCCCGTCACGGGATCGATGGCCAACACCGGCTCTGCCGTCATGGGGTTGTCCCAGCTGAACCCAGCGAGGTAGGGCACGTCGACGTAAGGAGGGGTGGATGGTGGGTTGGGCACCGCATTGGCTGCGTCGCCTCCTTGTTTGGGCGCGCAGAGCGAATACACCAACTCGTCGCCGTCGGGGTCCAATGCTGCATGGTTCCACACAAAGGGCAAATCGGTGCACATGGCCACAGGCGGCAATTCTTGGAACGCCGGGCTGCTGTTGGATTCAGTGGTGATGTCCGTGCCCGGAATGTGAATTTGAAGGGTCATGCCCGCGTTCTCGGCGCCTCCAAAATCGTCAAGGTTGACGATGGTCGGGTTGCGGCAACACCGTTGGTACACAAGGTCCCATCCGTAAGGGTTGCCGGGGAGTTCGACAATGGTTTGGTAGACCGCTTGGTCGATGCAGAGGTCGGGTGGTGGGGTGCCACAGGGGTTCCCCATTTCCACGGGCACCTCAGACACATTGTTGGTTTGAAGCGGAATGGTGAGGACGTCGTTCGGTCCAATGATTCCTTCTCCGTTCCACAGGCCAATCGCCACCATGTCGTCGAAATAGGTGCCATTGCTGTTGGCAGGACTGCAGTCGCGGTACACCGTCAAGGTGATTTCATAGTCGTCTCCGCCGAGGTGGACGTAGCTGAAGTCGCCGCCCACGAGGTGCGTCGCCATGGCCCAAGGTGTCCCAAGGACGAGGGCAAAAAGGCCCATCACGACCTTGGAAAAAAGAAGGGTGGTGGGGGTGGAATTCATGACACTGGTCGGCGTTGGGGACGAAGGGTGGATAACAAACATACGTGAGGGGGCAGGGATTCGCCGTACTTTCGAGACGTGGAAGAACAACACGCCGAGAACGCAGGCGAATCCAAGCCTGCGGAAGAGCGAGTCCGGTTTGAGGACCTCGACTTGCACCCAGACATTGAAGACGGACTTTGGTCCATGGGATTTGAAACCGCCACGCCCATTCAAGGGCAGGCCATTCCCCATGCCATCAAGGGCAAGGACATTTTGGGCATTGCGCAAACGGGGACCGGAAAGACGGCGGCGTTCTTGTTGCCTACGATGGACCGCATCATGGACACCCCCAACGATGGAAAGGTCAAGGCCTTGATCGTGGTGCCCACACGGGAGCTGGCCATCCAGATCGACCAAGCAGCTCAGGGCTTCGCTTACTACACGGGAATCACCTCGCTCGCCATTTACGGCGGCGGCACAGGCAAAGAGTTTGCCCAGGAAAAGAAGGCCCTGACAGAAGGGGCGGACATCATCATTGTCACGCCGGGACGCATGTTGTCTCACCTCACATTGGGCTACGTCGACTTGTCGTCCCTTGAGGTGTTGATTTTGGACGAGGCAGACCGCATGCTGGACATGGGATTCCACCAAGACATCATGCGCATCGCCACGCACTGTCGGGATGAACGCCAAACGCTCTTGTTCTCCGCCACCATGCCGGACCGCATGCGCACTTTGGCGCATGACCTCCTGAACGACCCCGTGACGGTTCAGCTCGCGCTGAGCAAGCCTGCCGCCAAGGTGAAGCAAGGGGCCTACATCTTGTTCGATCACCAAAAGGATGCGGTGCTTGTCGATGTGCTGAAGGAGCGCAACGTGAAAAGCGGCATCGTGTTCACCTCTCGCAAGCGAACGGTGGGGCAGGTGGTCCGCGCCCTTCGGAAGGCCGGCATCAAATGCGGCCGCATGTCCAGCGACCTTGAGCAATCGGAGCGCGAGGAAGTGATGTTGGCGTTCCGCCAGCAAAAGCTGCCCATCCTTGTCGCCACCGACGTGGTGTCGCGCGGCATCGACATCGACAGCATTGAGCTCGTGGTGAACTACGACGTTCCGCCCAACGAGGAGGATTACGTGCACCGCATTGGCCGGACCGCCCGTGCAGAACGCAAGGGCGAAGGCATCACCCTTGTGACGCCCGACGACATGCGTCGGTTTGGGAAGATTGAGAAGCTCATTGAGAAGGAAGTCCCCAAGCTCAAGGTGCCCGAGGCCCTCGGAGACACGCCCAAGTACGACCCCAAGTCGTCAGGGTCTCGTGGAGGAGGTCGTGGTGGAAACCGGGGTGGCGGAGGACGTCACGGCGGAGGTCGTCGTCATGGAGGCGGTCACTCAGGAGGCGGTCGCGGCAAAGGAGGCCAGGGTGGAGGAAAAAACTTCCGCAGAAAAGGGAAGCCCGGAGGCGGCCGTCGTGGCGGCTCGGGTGGACCATCCCAAGGATGATGAATCTGACGCCCGAAGAGTGGAAGGCCAAGCTCTCAGAAGAGGAGCACCGCGTGATGCGCGAGAACGGCACGGAACGCCCACACACCAGCGAATTCAACGCGGAGTGGCGCGAAGGCACGTATCACTGCAAGGGATGCGGCACTGCGCTGTTTGAAAGCCCCTCCAAGTTCAATGCGGGATGCGGTTGGCCCAGTTTTGACCGTGAAGCTCCAGAAGCGAACATCACGCAAGTGGTGGACCGGACCCACGGCATGGTGCGTGTTGAAGTTCGCTGCTCAGGGTGCGACAGCCATCTCGGTCATGTCTTCCCCGACGGTCCCACTGAGACGGGAACTCGGTACTGCATCAACGGCGTCTGCCTGACGTTTCAGCCCTCAGAAGGCGGGTCTTGATTCAATTCAACCGTAGCCGTCTCACAGGTCTTTGCGATTGACCTTGGCGCGGTCCTGGAGGTCCTTTGCGCCCTGACGCTCCCATGCGCTCCCGGATGCTTCGTGCCAATTCCCTCTGCATTTCAGGTAGCATCAGAGCACGCTCTGCGCCGAGCAGGTCCGCAACCTCCAGCAAATAGGCGGACTCCAGGTCCACCATGTCTTTGCGCTGTTGCGCCAGGCTTTCCACCAGGTCGCGCACCTCTGCCGTGGATGCCTTTGTGGCGTCGAAAGCATCTTTTTGATCGTTCATGGCCTCACGCTGGGCCTCCATTTGGACCTCGAACGCCTCGTGCAAAGGCCAAAACAACTTGCTTTCTTCGGGTGTCAGAGACAGCCGCTCGGTCATGAACGCAATGCGCAAGGCTTCCATGCGCTGAGAAGCACCTCGGGGCGGACCAGGCTGCGCCCACAGGGTGGAAAAGATGCCGAGGCACATCACGGGAAGAAGGGAAAGAGATTTCATCAAAAAGAAGTTGAGTCAAACAAGAGGTCGTCGTAGCCAGATTCCCACTGCTCCAGGACTTCGAGTTCGTCCGCCGTCAATGGGATTTGGGCTTGCGATTCCCAAAGGCAGGCAAACGTCACGCATTCTTGGGTGTCGGAAGCCCGCATCCACGTGCCGATCAATGCGGCTCCTGCCAAGCATGCCGCCGCGACCAAGCCCCATGTGTAGAGTGAGACACGACGTCCCGTGTGGGGCAGTGCCTCTTGAACGGCAGCTTCTTCAGCCGTCGTCCAAAACGACTTGGGCACGTCGAAGCCTTCGTTCCAGCGAGCGGTGAGCTGGGGATCAGCTTGAGGATCTTGGGATGTGGGTTTCGGGGTCATGCGAAGATTGGACGAGGGGAAAGGCCTAAGGTTGAAAAGTCAGTTACGAGGACAATGCGGCGCGGAGTTTGGTCTTGGCGTGATGGTAGAGCGCTTTGAGCGTGCTCTCGGTGACTCCGAGGGCTTGTGACATGTCTCGGTAGGGCATGGCTTCGAAGTAGCGCAAAACAAACACCGCCCGCTGCCGGTCGGGCAATGCCGCGACGGCGTCCATCATGGAACGAAGGGCGGATTCTTCATTCCAAGCATCGTGGCCATGCCATTCGTTCCAGGCGTGGTCGTCGGCAGGATCGAGGACGTCGAGGGGGCCTTCGCCCGAGAGTTCCTCCCGGCCCAGGGTCACGTCCCCCCAGCGGTTTCGGTCACGCTGCCGTTTGCGCAAGGCGTCGAGCGCGGTTCGGTTGGCAATGGTGTGGAGCCACGAGTAAAGCGCGCTGTCCCCGCGGAAGTCGTCGATGTTCCTGAGGAACTTGACAAAGGCGTCCTGCATGGCGTCTGCCGCGTCTTCGTGGTTTCCGAGCATGCGTCTCAGGTGCCCGTACAACGGGGCTTGCCAGGCACGAAGCACGTCCCGGAAGGCACGCTCACGTGAGGAGGGGTGCCGCAAGGCCGTGACGAGATCGAGGTCGGAAGAGTGCCCGGGAGGGAGATGCATGCTGAGGTTTGGACGAACCTAGGCCTCAAACGTTGAACGGATCAATCCGACGTGCGGCGCTTGCTGGTCCACACCCACAACGCCACACCGGCAAGAAACGTACACACAGAAATCAGTTCTGCTTGCGTCATGGTCATGCCGAGAAAGTCGAACGTGGCATTGACTCGGATTTTTTCAACCCAAAACCGCTCGAATCCGTTGAACATCAAGTAGGCAGCAAACACCTTTCCTGGGGTTTTCCAGCGCTTGCGGAACGCCCACAGCAGGGCAAATCCCAGCGCGGTGGCCGTCGTCTCGTAAATCGGCGTTGGAAACACCGCGGGGTCCAAGTAGGTGCCGTAGCCCTCAAACGCGGGCCAGGGATGAATGGTGGGGTCGATCAACTTGCCCGTGTAGCCCGCGGACCGTGGTCCGTACACGGCGTTGACGTTGTTGGGGTAGGCGTAGGCCCAAACCCAGTCCGGGGCCCACGACAACCA
>WTJL01000079.1 GCA_011524845.1 Flavobacteriales bacterium
GCCAAGGCGGAGCCCGAGGTGGTTCGCGCCAAGGTGGAAAAGCTCTCTGGCCCCACTGTCGTGGGCAAGATTGAGCTCCCCGTGGAGAAGAAGCGCACGAGTTCGAAGCCTGGCGAGGATGGCAAGCGCAAGCGCGTCCGCGTCAAAAAGGTGGACGTGTCCAAAGCAGGCGGTGAAGGCGCACGGGATGCCCGTGGCCGCGGCCGTCGCAACGAGCCTAAAAAGGAAGTCAGCAAGGAGGACATCCAAAAGGAGATTCGCGCCACGCTGGCGCGCATGAGCGGCGGCAAGAAGTCCAAGTCGTCCAAGCTGCGCCGTCAAAAGCGTGACGCCATCCAACAGCGTCAAGACGAGAGCAACCTCCAGTCACAACTTGAAGAAAGCATCTTGAAGCTGACCGAGTTCGTCACAGTGGCCGAATTGGCGACCATGATGGACCGCAGCGTCAACGACATCATCTCCGCGTGCATGACCCTCGGAATCATGGTGTCGATCAACCAGCGACTGGATTCCGAAACCATCACCATCATCGCCGAAGAGTTTGGCTACGAGGTGGAGTTTGTGAGCGCGGAGGTGGAAGAGGCCATCGTGGTCGAAGAGGATTCCGAAGACGACTTGGTGTCGCGTCCGCCGATTGTGACGGTCATGGGCCACGTTGACCACGGAAAAACGTCGCTCCTTGACTTCGTTCGAAACGCCAACGTCATTGCCGGTGAGGCTGGAGGCATCACGCAGCACATCGGTGCGTATGCGGTCGAGCTTGAAAGTGGAAAGCAACTCACGTTCTTGGACACGCCAGGTCACGAGGCCTTCACCGCCATGCGTGCCCGTGGTGCGCAGGTAACGGATTTGGCCATCATCGTGGTGGCGGCAGACGACCGCGTCATGCCGCAAACGAAAGAGGCCATCAACCACGCCCAAGCGGCAGAGATCCCCATGATTTTTGCCATCAACAAGATGGACCGTGAGACGGCCAATCCCGACCGCATCAAGCAGGAATTGGCGGAGATGAACATCCTCGTCGAGGATTGGGGCGGGAAGTACCAATGCCAAGAGATTTCGGCCAAGTTTGGCACCAACGTCGAGGAGCTTCTTGAAAAGGTGTTGCTGGAGGCGGAAATGCTCGACCTGAAGGCCAACCCCGACAAACGCGCCTTGGGCACGGTTGTGGAATCGAGCTTGGACAAAGGCCGTGGTTACGTCACCAACGTGTTGGTGGAGGCCGGTACGCTCCGCGTTGGAGACGCCATGCTCGCAGGCCAACACAGTGGACGTGTCAAGGCCATGTTCAACGAACGTGGACAACGTGTGGACGAAGCGGGTCCAGCCACGCCAGTGTCGGTGCTCGGGTTCGACGGTGCACCCAACGCGGGAGACAAGTTCAACGTGTTTGAGGATGAGAAAGATGCACGTGCCATCGCCACCAAGCGTCAGCAACTCCAGCGTGAGCAGGGGGTGCGGACCCAGAAGACGGTGACGTTGGAAGAACTCGGTCGACGCATCGAGGTGGGCGAATTCAAGGAGCTCAACTTGATCATCAAAGGTGACGTGGACGGCTCGATTGAAGCGTTGAGCGATTCGCTGCAGAAGTTGACCACCGAGAAGGTGCAGGTCAACATCATCCACAAGGCCGTGGGTCAGATTTCGGATTCAGACGTGTTGCTCGCTTCCGCTTCCAATGCGATCATCATTGGTTTCCAGGTCCGCCCTTCTGCGTCTGCCCGAAAGCTCGCGGAGCAAGAAGAAATCCAAATCAAGCTGTACTCCATCATCTACAAAGCCATCGAGGAGATGCGCGATGCGATGGAGGGCTTGTTGAGCGCCAAAATCGAAGAGAAGATTGTCGGCTCTGCGGAGATTCGCGAGACGTTCAAGATTTCGAAAGTGGGAACCATTGCCGGTTGCTTCGTGACAGAAGGCAAGATTTTGCGCTCGAGCAAGGTGCGTGTCATCCGCGACGGCGTGGTCGTGTACACCGGGGAACTGGGGTCGCTCAAGCGCTTCAAGGACGATGCCAAGGAGGTGGCCAAGGGCTTCGAATGTGGCTTGAACATCGAACGCTTCAACGACATCAAGGTCGGCGATGTGGTCGAGGCCTACGAAGAAGTGGAAGTCAAGCAGACCCTCGAGGACTGAGGAACCGACATGCCTTGCACATGAAAAAGGGACACCGCGAGGTGTCCCTTTTTTCGTTCAGGTCCAGTCTCATTTGAGGACCGGCAAGTCGATGGGGCTTGGAATGACCAAGGCGTGTCTCCAGTCGCCCACGTCGCCGTCGCGAAGGGCGCGCTGGGCGCTCCACATGTCTCGGTAATTCCCCACCGTCACGGCGTAGTTGGGGGCAATGGGCATCAGTTGGCAGGCCTCACGGGGATGGTCCCGACGGAATGCGGCCCGAATGGCTCGGGCTTCCTGCAAGTCTCCAAAATAGATTTGGATGCGGTACCCTTGGAGGGGCTTGGGATCGGCCTTGTCGAGGCTGTCAAGCGTTCGCAACGTGTCCGGCATGGTCCACGTCCAAGTCGCGGGCAGTCGCGTGACGTCCGAGACAGAAAGCTCTGGGTGAACGTCCATGAACGCCGATGTGTCCAATGCATTGTTGTTCAGTGGCTTGGTGTCGGAAAGGGCGTTGGGTGCCCCGTCCGAAGGGAGGGGGGAGGTTGCCGTCTCGTCTGGTCTGAACAACCCTTTCCACCACGTCTCTTGGGCCGACGTGGAGTCGGTTTGGGCGGCTACAGGCGAGAGCAAGGCGGCGCCAACCATCAACGCGCTGAGATGTCGGACACAAGGCATGGGGCAAAGGTATTCGGGAAGCGCCCCATCCGGAAATTCAGCCCCAGAACTTCTGTGAAGGGAGAACAACGCTTGGAATGCCGTTGGTGTGTCTCGCCTCGTCACTCATGTCCATGGAACGATTCTAAATGCCCATTGTTCATGACATTCCTGTGACGAGGGGTGGTGAAACCCTTTGTTTGGCTTATTTTCGCGCACAAATTGAGAGGGTACTCAATCGACATGCGACACACGAAAACACTGCGTGCTCAGCTCCTGAAAGGGGCCGCACGCGTCCTCACCATCGCCGCCTTGGTTGGCGCGCAGGGTCTCTCTGCGCAGTCCATTTGGGAAGGAGGCGACGTCGAGAACGGCCAAGGGCTGTTCAATGCCAACTGCGCTTCTTGTCACCTTGTGACGGACGGTGTGCTTGCAGCCCCCGGGCTCGCGGGCATCGCGGACCGTTGGGGTGCCAGCGACGAGTTGTTGGTTCAATGGATCCAAAATCCGCAAGGCGCTGCGGCCACCGGAGACGGCTACATCAAGTCGTTGGTGGAACGTTACGTCGGCACCTACGGATGGATGAGCGCCCAAGCGGTGTCCGCGGACGACGTCCGGGACATCATGGCCTACGTCCAGAATCCACCCGACGTGGCCGCCACGGCCAGCACCGACAGCGGGTGCATCAACATTGACGAAATGCCAATGGAGGAGGAAAGCGACAGCAACACGCTGTGGTTCATCATCCTCTTGGTCATGTTCTTGCTCATTGCCATGAGCGCTTCCGGGGTCAACCGCTCGTTGACAAACACCCTCCGTGAGCGCGACGGTCAAGCGCAGCTCGAAGACAGCAGCTACCTGGAGCGTCTCCGCGGCTGGGCTTGGAACAACATGGTGTTCGTGTCCATCTTGGGGGTCTTTGTGGTGGCGTTTGGCGTGGTCAAAGGTTACCAGGGCTTGATGGGCGTGGGCGTGTACGAAGGGTACCTGCCTGAGCAGCCGGTGAAGTTCATTCACTCGGTGCACGTGTGTGAGAACGAGGTGGACTGCAAGTACTGCCACCACAGCGCCTACGAGTCGAAGCATGCAGGCATCCCCAGCACCAACGTGTGCATGAACTGCCACAAGGCAGTGAAGGAGGGCTCGCGCTACGGCGAGGTCGAGATCGGAAAGATTTACGCCGCCATTGGCTTTGACCCTGAGACGGGAACGTACCTCGACGGCGAAGGCAACAACGGTTACTCTGCACCTCAGTCCAGCTTTGGCGGTGAACCCATCAAGTGGAACAAGGTCCACAACTTGCCAGACCACGTGTACTTCAGCCACCAGCAGCACGT
>WTJL01000117.1 GCA_011524845.1 Flavobacteriales bacterium
ACCCCTTGATGCCCGGAGTGTCCACCAGGAACCCGCCTTCGGGCAAGGCATGCATCTCCGCAAACGTCGTGGTGTGACGTCCTTTGTGGTGCGACTCACTGACTTCGGCCGTCTTGATGTCGAGCCCTGGAATGAGCCGGTTGATCAACGTGCTCTTGCCCACGCCAGAATGCCCAGAAAGCACGTGGATGCCCTTGGCCAATTCCGCCTTCAAGTCCTCCATCCCCGCACCGGACAGTGCACTGACTTCGAGCCAATCGTACCCCACTTTTCTGTACACCTCCGCCAATTCATCCGCCATCGCACGCTCTTCTGCACTGAGCGCATCGACCTTGTTGAGCACCATGGTGGTGGGAATGCCGTAGGCCTCTGCCGTGACCAAAAAACGGTCCATGAATCCCGTGCTCGTGCGCGGCGACGCCAACGTCACCACCAAAAATGCCCGGTCGAGGTTCGCCGCCACCACATGGCTTTCGTGCGACAGATTCACCGACTTGCGAACGATGCAATTGGTCCGTTCGTGGATGTTGGAAATGACCCCTGTTCCATCCTCGACCACCTCAAAATCCACCATGTCGCCCACGGCCACAGGGTTGGTGGATCGGTACCCCTTCAACCTCAACTTTCCTTTGGGACGGCACGACACCACGTCTCCGGACGCGGACAACACATCGTACCACGAGCCCGTGGTGCGCAACACGCGACCTGCACTCACGCGGTCAAAGCTTTGAATTGCGCTTCGAGACCTCCCTCGGCCTTCACAAAATCCGCGAGCGGCGCATCGGCAACAATGTTCCCCAAGCGGATCAACACCACCCGGTCGCACATGGCTTCCACCTCTTGCATGATGTGGGTGGACAAAATGACGGTGCGGTCCTGTCCAAGCCGACGGATCAAGGCACGGATGTCCACCAACTGATTGGGATCGAGCCCGGACGTCGGTTCGTCGAGAATGAGCACCTCTGGGTCGTGAATCAGGGCTTGGGCCAACCCGACCCGCTGACGGTACCCTTTCGACAATTGCCCAATCTGCTTGTGCACTTCCGGCGTCAATCCGACCTCCTCAATGACCGACGCCACACGTTGCGCCTTGTCCTTCACGCCGTGCACCCCCGCCACAAATTGCAGGTACTCCCTGACGTACATGTCTTCATGGACAGGGTTGCGTTCAGGCAAGTACCCCACGCGACGCTTGGTTTCCAAGGGCGCATCCATCACATCGAACCCACAGACCTCCACACGCCCTTCGGTGGGCGGCAGGTATCCGGTGATCAGCCGCATCAGGGTGGACTTGCCCGCGCCATTGGGACCCAGCAGCCCCACCACTTCGCCCCGATCCAAGGTCAGGCTGACGCCGTTCAGGGCCCGTTGGGCACCAAACACCTTGCTCACGTTGTCGACCAGAATGGACATGGTGCGAAGGTACCGCCCGCACGCCGTCGTGCACAAAAAAAACCGCGCCCTTGCCGGACGCGGTTTCTTGTCTTGCGAATGGATGTGGCCCGAGGCTTACATCATGCCGCCCATGCCACCTCCCATGGGAGGAGCAGCTGGAGCAGGTGTTTCTTCTGGGATGTCAGTGATGACACACTCGGTGGTCAAGACCATGCCTGAGATGGACACCGCGTTCTCCAAAGCCACGCGCGTCACTTTCGTGGGATCGATGACCCCTGCTTCGAACAGGTTCTCGAACACCTCGGTGCGGGCGTTGTAGCCGAAGTCGCCTTCGCCTTCGCGCACGCTGTTCACCACCACGGCGCCCTCGCCCCCGGCGTTGGCCACGATTTGGCGGAGCGGCTCTTCGATGGCGCGCAACACAATCTTGATGCCTGTGGTCTCGTCGGCGTTCTCACCTTCGAGGTCGGCAAGCTTGCCCGCCACACGGATGTACGCCGTGCCACCGCCAGGCACAATGCCTTCTTCCACAGCCGCACGCGTGGCGTGCAACGCGTCGTCCACACGGTCCTTCTTTTCCTTCATCTCCACTTCTGTGGCCGCACCCACGTAGAGCACAGCCACGCCGCCAGCCAATTTGGCGAGACGCTCTTGGAGCTTTTCGCGGTCGTAGTCGGACGTTGTGGTTTCGATTTGGGCTTTGATCTGACCCACACGGGCTTCGATGGCCGCCTTGTCACCGGCGCCATTGACCACTGTGGTGTTGTCTTTGTCGATGGTGATCTTCTCCGCCGTGCCGAGGTCCGCCACGGTGGTGTTCTCCAACTTCAAGCCCGTTTCCTCGGAGATCACTTGACCTCCCGTGAGGATGGCAATGTCCTGGAGCATGGCCTTGCGGCGGTCCCCAAACCCTGGTGCCTTCACCGCAGCCACCTTCAAGGCGCCACGGATCTTGTTCACCACGAGCGTCGCCAACGCCTCTCCGTCCACATCTTCTGCGATGATCAACAGCGGACGTCCCCCTTGGGCCGTCTGCTCCAACACGGGAAGGAGGTCCTTCATGTTGGAGATCTTCTTGTCGTGGATCAAGATGTAAGGGTTGTCGAGCTCGGCCTCCATCTTGTCAGGGTTGGTGACGAAGTAGGGAGACAAGTAGCCGCGGTCGAATTGCATGCCTTCCACGGTCTTCACTTCGGTCTCGGTGCCTTTGGCTTCCTCCACCGTGATGACGCCTTCGTTGCCCACCACCTTCATGGCTTCGGCGATCAAGGAACCGATGGTCTTGTCGTTGTTGGCCGAGATGGTGCCGACCTGCTCGATCTTGCTGTTGTCGCTGCCGACTTCACGGCTGATCTCGCGGAGGCCTGACACGATGGCCTCAGCCGCCTTGTCCATGCCGCGCTTGAGGTCCATGGGGTTCGCACCTGCCGCCACGTTGCGAAGGCCTTCGCCCACCAACGCCTGTGCCAGCACAGTGGCCGTGGTGGTGCCGTCACCTGCCACGTCTGCGGTCTTGGACGCCACTTCCTTCACCATCTGGGCCCCCATGTTTTCCACGGGGTTTTCGAGTTCGATCTCCTTGGCCACGGACACACCGTCCTTGGTCACAGAAGGAGCGCCAAACTTGCGGTCGATGACCACGTTGCGGCCTTTGGGGCCGAGGGTCACTTTCACGGCATTGGCCAATGCGTCCACACCGGCCTTGAGGTTGGCCCGGGCGTCGCTGTCAAATTGAATGTCTTTCGCCATTTGAATTGAGGTTCTTCGGTTGGATGTTCGAGAATCAGAGGATCGCGAGGATGTCAGATTCGCGCATGATCATGTAGTCGTTGCCGTCGTGCTGGAGCTCCGTGCCAGAGTACTTGCCGTACAACACGGTGTCTCCCACTTGAACGGTCGTGGGCTCGTCTTTTTTGCCAGGACCCACAGCCACCACGGTGCCTTTCTGAGGCTTTTCCTTGGCGGAGTCGGGAATGATGATGCCACTCGCGGTGGTCTGTTCTGCGGCTGCGGGCTCTACGAGAACGCGGTCAGCCAGAGGTCGAATGTTGACAGACATGAATTGTGCAGTTGTTGTGTTTTCAGTTTGTGGTGCCGAAGCACACCTCCCCTTGGGCGATTTCCGTGCCAAACGCCTGCGGCCTCAGCTGTTCTGCCATGCCTGTCAGGTTTCGCCCAAAAGCACGACACCCTGTCAGCGGTTGGCTGACAGGGTGTCGTTGCAGGCCCAAGGCCTGAGGAGAATTCCTTACTGGGCGGCCTCGATGGGGGCCGTTGGGGCGAAGCTCTCGTCCACGCCCAAGTCAAGTGAGCCGTTGCCGGCAAAGCTGCCCACCAAAATGCAAAGCACAAAGAGGGACACTGCCAACACCCACGTCGCCTTCTCGAGGAAGTTGGTGGTGCGCTGGACGCCGCCGATTTGGCTGGCTCCTTGGAAGCCTGTGGCGAGTCCTCCTCCCTTGGGGTTTTGGACCAAAATCACTGCGCCCAAGAGGAAGCAGACAATCAAGATGACGACGGTCAGAAAGGTGATCATGTTCAGTTGTTCAAGAGTTACGCAGCTTTTTCAGCTGGGCCGCAAAATAAACACTTTTTTCCGGGTATTTCAAAGCGAGAAGCTTGTAAGCTTTTCTGGCGCGGCCGATTTGGCCTTGCTGGGCGTAGAGTTTGGCCATGGTTTCCGTGACCAAACTGGGGTCCTCCACCAA
>WTJL01000033.1 GCA_011524845.1 Flavobacteriales bacterium
ACACTGTTTTGTCCGGCTGACGGTTCTTGATCTCCAACCCAATGGCGTGCGCAAGATGCGTTTTGCCCAAACCAACTCCTCCGTAGATGAGGAGGGGGTTGAAGGCCGTGCCGCCTGGCTTGTTGGCCACCGCGAATCCGGCGCTGCGCGCAAGACGGTTGCACTCGCCTTCGATGAAGTTTTCAAAGGCGTAGTTGGGGTTCAGGTTCGAGTCAATGTTGAGCTTGCGAAGCCCTGGAATCACGAAAGGATTCTTGATGGGGGCAGGTTCGCCTACGATCGGCATGGCCACTTCAGCGTTGCGGGTTGCACGCACTTCTGTGGTGGGCATGTTGACGGTGTACGGGCTGCTGGATGCACTGCCATGGACGTGTTCCATGATGATGCTGTATTCCAGGCGCGCGTCCGGACCCAGTTCTTTCCTTACCGTTTTGCGGAGCAAGGACACGTAGTGCTCTTCGAGCCACTCGTAAAAGAACTGAGAAGGGACCTGAATCGTCAAGACTTCGCCATCAAGCTTCACAGGCTTGATGGGGGCGAACCACGTTTTGAACGCTTGGGCGCTGATGTTGTCTTGGATGACAGCAAGGCATTGGGCCCAGACACTTGCGTGATCTTGGTTCATGTGGTTTCAGGTGGTGAGGTTGACAAACAGTGGTGGAAGAAACTCCGTTTTGAAGTCTATCAAAATGGACAAATGTTTCGACCGGGAGAGAATGCGAATGTTTGGAGAAACTTTCTCAAAAAAAAATTTCTAGCCCCTTGATTTTTGACGATTTCTGACATGTCAAAACGCGCATTTGAAAGCCAATGCATTTATGTTGCAACGCATGCGCAAAAATCACTCTATGTAACCTGTGTTGCACACGCTCAGTTTCAACGAATTAGCTTTTTCGTTCTCGAAAAATGGCCAGTGGCGGCATGAATTTCGACGATTATATCCAAAGGTCCCATCTTTGCGTCATGGCAGGATTTCAACATTTTCCAGAAGGCGTGAGGCATGTTCATCGGCTCCGTGTGAGGTATGCGGACACGGACCGGATGGACATGGTGTACCACGGCACGTACGCTGCGTATTTGGAAGCCGCGCGTGTGGAAATGTTGCGCGACGCGGGTTGGGTGTATGCTGAGTTGGAAAAGACCGGCGTGTTGCTGCCTGTGGTTCAGTTGAACCTTTCTTACAAGCGCCCCGCCCGATACGATCAGTTGCTTGACATCCGAACCCATGTTGTGGCAGAGCCGACGACCAAATTGAGTTTGCGCTGTGAGGTGTACCACGAGAACGACTTGCTCGTCACCGGAGACGTCGTCTTGGTGTTTGTGGATGCTCCATCGGGTCGGCCATGCCGGCCTCCCGCAGGTTTGGCGGAGAAGATGCACGAGCTTGGGCTGATCGCCACTTAACGAGACTCTGCTGTAAGGCGGGTCAACAAGTGGAGAATGGCAGGCGCTCTCTGGGACCAATCGAAGCACATGGCCTGCTCTCGGCACGATGCCCTTTGCCGCCCATTGCGCTGCCATGTGCCTTGGAGCAAGGCCTCGATCCATTGGTCGCTGGACAAATGCGCGACATCGTCAGGTGTGGTTTCTGGATAGGCATGGGCATTGGGAACCCAAGGCATCACTTCACAACGCATCGCTTCCACCACGCTCAGTCCAAAATATTCCTGATGGGGCTCCACGGGCACGATGTCGCATTCCCAGAGCCATGAGATGTAGGCCTCCTTCGACTCAGCGTACCCCCATTGGAGGCATCTGCGGTCAAGGTCCTTCTGCAGCGCATCCCAACCGTTGGGTCGCCTCGCGAAGGATTGTCCGAGAATGACAAACTGTGCCGGAATGTTTCGCTCAAGAATATCCCGTGCAAAAGAGAGAAAGGCGTCGGTTCCTTTGTCCCATGCCCATCGGTGGTTCCACAAAATGGTGGGCACGTCGGCTTTCCTTGAGGTAGTCACGAGGCCGCGGTGACGTTCCCAACCTTGGAGGTCCAGTCCCAAATGCACCACGCGCGATTTGGCGCGCATGTGCTCTGCGCGGAAAGGGACATGCGGTTTGGGCATGGCGTCCATCCACTGTTGGGCAGCTTCAAAGAAGACGTTCATGTGGTGGTGGGAATTGAACCACACCTGGTCCGAAGCCATCACCGTGCTGAGGTTCACGTACGCGTACGTATTGTCCCTTCCATTGTCTCTGTCCGGGTCGTCGGGCGACCAGGGGAAGGTCAGCTGATTCTCGTGAAACATGGTCACCACCTGAACGTCGCGCCATGTCCGCGGCATCAGTCCCTTCAATTGGGCGACGTCGCACATGTCCGTGGTGATCACGACATGAGGAGGTTGGGCATCTTTCATCAACGGTGCCCACGTGGCTGCTGCCCCGTGCATGCGCCACTTCCAATGACGTCCGGGCAAGGTGTGCATCGTCACCTCGTGTCCAGCTTCTTGAAGAATCTGACACATGCCCTTGGACCATGAGGCATGAGACCCCGTGTGAAAAGGGTCAAGGATCCAAAGGCGCAGGGGAGGGTGTGTCATGGGGATGGGGCAACAGAAAAGCGCGCCACTGAGGAGGAAGGTACAATGCAAGACGTTCTTGCCAGGGACGTTTTGGTGTGCGGGGAAGATGGGGACGGCCGGCGTCCACCCATGCGCTGTGCCACGCGGCAGCGATGCGTTCGGCGGCCCGGCAGTATCGTGGCCAGGTGTGGCCATGGGTCAGGCTGTCCCACAGGGCAAGTGCCTCTTGGGTGGGGAGCAGGGTCATGGTTCGGCCACGGCGGCGAAAGCCATGGCCTTGCGCTGCGCAAAGAGCCCGCCATTCGAGTTCTGCATTCAGCACGTCGGCCGCCATGGCATGACTCTCTTGAAGGGTTTCCCACGGTGTCCATACCGGGTCGTAGGTCCATTCTTCGAGCTGACAGGGTGGGCACGACCGACGCTGTGACGGACTCAACATCCATTCGAGGGCATGGGTTTCCCAGAGCGCGTGAATCCCTCGTTGTCCCGTACGCTGCCCATCGTAGTTGCCCGAGGTGTGCAATGGGACGTGGGCGTCCGCCAAATAATGTCCCAAATCCGCCGCTGCCCTCGAAATGGCCTCCGGGTTGGGCATGGTGCTGTCGGTGGGTGACCATGCCGCCACCAGACGACGGTAAGACCATTCAAGTTGCCAAGGGAGCACCCCAAACCGTCGTGCGGATTGGCCGAGGCTGTCGCTGACAAGAACCTGTTGCGCGTCATGCCATGGTTGGCCCCACACGTTCAATCCCTCCGCTTCGACGTCGTCGACGTCGAGGTAGTGACGTGCAGCTTCGAGGCTGTCGCTGTGCTTTCTGGAATCGGCGTCGGTCGCACGAAGGACAAGTGGAGCAGGCCCTGTGTGCCAAGCACGTTGGAGATCGGGGGGAAGCAGGGACCACGCTTTGGCGTGGAGACGTTTGTGAGGGACAAACCCCCATGAAATTGCGCCGACTGCGCTCGTCAAAACGAGGCTGGCACCGACGGCCCTGACGGCCCTGCGGCAGAGGTCAGGCTGGGGAGTGTTCAACGGTGTCATGGTTCATGCGAACCAAGGAACCGTTTTGGAGAATGGGGATGGCGGTGCAGTTGTTGGGCGTCAAGCAATACTTCACGTCTTCGTTCAGATTCAACTTGCGCAAGCGGCGACGGTGAGAGGACGCCTTGAGGAACGCAAACATGTTGTCCCTCGAAGAGCGGAAGATGAACTTGGCCGCCACCGTGCTGTCTTCGTCGGCGAAGAACTTGCCAGAGGCCAGGCATTTGTCGGCAATGGCGCCAGCGCAAATGGTGTCTTCCAGGTTGAATTTGTCCTTCCATCCTGAGCCGAGCACAAGGATGTCGCGTCCCTGGTCCACCAACCAATCGCAAAGGGCGTCCAAATTGTTGAGCGATCCGATGACCACCGTCTCTTTGTTTTTGGCCATGTTGATGGCCTTGGTGCCGTTGGTGGTGGTGAGCACGACGGTTTGGCCCTTCATGCTGGGCTCCATGTAGCTGTAGGGCGAATTGCCCAAATCGAATCCCTCCACAATCTGACCACCGCGTTCAGCCGCCGCCAAGTAGCCCTCGGCTTGAA
>WTJL01000009.1 GCA_011524845.1 Flavobacteriales bacterium
ACCGCCGCTTCTGTGTGGCCTGGGCGTCTCAACACCCCGCCAGCTTTGGCGCGAAGAGGGAAGATGTGACCTGGACGACCGAGTTCCTCGGGGCGGGTGTCCGGATGGATCAGGGCTTGGATGGTCTTGGCACGGTCGCTCGCGGAGATGCCCGTGGTGCATCCGTGCCCCAACAAGTCCACTGACACGGTAAATGGCGTCTCGTACGCGGCATTGTTGGACTGCACCATCAAACCGAGGTCGAGGTCGTCGCATCGTGATTCCAGCAAAGGGGCGCAAATCAGTCCCCGACCGTGGGTGGCCATGAAGTTCACCACTTCAGGGGTGGCATGGCGGGCAGCAATCAGGAAATCGCCTTCATTCTCTCGGTCTTCGTCGTCCACGACGATGATGATTTCACCGCGTTGAATGGCCTCAATGGCTTCTGGAATCGTGTTGAGTTGCGACATGAGTCTCAAAGGTACGGAGGGGACGGGCTGCAGCGCATGTTGCGTCTATCTTTGCGGCATGATTCGACCCATTGTGGCCTACGGCGATCCCGTGCTGAAAAAAGAAGCGGCAGAAGTGGAAGAAAACCACCCCGAGCTGTCCGCCTTGATTGACGACATGTGGGAAACCATGTACGCCGCGGATGGCGTGGGTTTGGCGGCGCCCCAAATTGGGTTGTCGCTGCGCTTGTTTGTGGCGGACGGGTCGCCATTTGGTGAAGGAGAAGATGGTGATCCCGGGTGCCGAGGATTCAAGCGTGTGATGATCAATCCCGTCTTGTTCGATTTTTCGGAGGAAGAAGATTCCATGAACGAGGGATGTTTGAGCATCCCTGGCATTCGTGAACCTGTCACACGCCCAGTGAAATTGGGGGTGGAGTATTACGACGAGAATTGGAATTTGGTGGAGGAGCAGCTCGAGGGACTCGCGGCGCGCATTGTGCAACACGAGAACGATCACCTCGATGGCCTCATGATTCCCGACCACATTCCTGCGGCCAAGCGCATGCTCCTTCACGGAAAACTCCGGGACATTGGACTGGGCAAAGTGCCAGTGGATTACAAGATGAAATTTCCCAAGTCCAAGCGTCGTGGCTGACCTGATGGTTGGCTTGCGTCGGTTGCGGGGGTGGGCCCTCGCTGGGGGTGTGTTGGCGGCGGCGGCGTGTGCCTCACCGGAAAGTCCATTGTTGAAGGACATCCAGTCTTTGGAATCGCAGGCCTTTGAGGGCGATTCATTGCGGCCAGACGTCCGTCGCGCGTTGATGGTCAAGTACGCCGACTTTGCGAGACTGGAAGGCGACCATCCCTTCGTACCTGAAGCGTTGTTTCGCCGCGCCGATTTGCTGGTGTCCGCAGGCAAGTTTGACCACGCCATTTTGCAGCTTCAAGATGTGCACGACGGGTACCCCGCCTTCGACAAGCGCCCTCTTTGCGCGTTTCTCGTGGCGTTCATTTACGACGAGCACCTCAAAGACAAGGAGCTCGCTCGTCGGTCCTATGAGCGGGTGATGGCGTTGCATCCCGACACCCCAGAAGCCATGCTTGCGCAGCAGAGTTTGGCCTTGGTGCCCTAGAGGCTCAGTGAATTAGGAGGGCGTTGTTGTGGGGAGTAATTTTGCGCCCAAATCAACCTTACGCATGAGTCAATTTCCTGCAGGAGTCCTGACCGGATCCCAAGTTTCAGACGTGTGGGCCCACGCCAAAACACACCGCTACGCTTTGCCAGCTGTCAACGTCATCGGCAGCAACAGCATCAATGCTGTGCTTGAAACCGCAAAGGCGGTGGATTCACCTGTCATCATTCAGTTTTCCAACGGTGGCGCCAAGTTCAACGCTGGCAAGTCCCTGTCTTTGGACCAGGAGCGTTCTGCGGTTCTCGGTGCAGTGGCAGGTGCCCATCACGTGCGCACCATGGCCGAAGCCTACGGCGTGTCGGTCATCTTGCACACCGACCACTGCGCTCGGAAATTGTTGCCTTGGGTGGATGGATTGCTCGACGCAGGCGAGAAGCACTACGCTGCGACGGGCAAGCCATTGTTCAGCTCCCACATGATCGATCTGAGCGAAGAAAGCTTGACGGAGAACTTGGAGACGTGCGCGGCGTACTTGAAGCGCATGTCGGCGATCGACATGCATTTGGAGATTGAACTCGGGGTGACCGGAGGCGAAGAAGATGGGGTGGACAACACCGACATCGACAGCAGCCGGTTGTACACCCAGCCTGAAGAAGTGGCCGAGGCGTACAAAGTCTTGAGTGCGATTTCCCCCAACTTCACCATCGCCGCAGCGTTCGGCAATGTGCACGGAGTGTACAAGCCAGGCAACGTGGAGCTTCGTCCCAGCATCCTTGAGGATTGCCAAAAGCACATCGAAGCCACCTTCGAAACAGGTCCACAACCTGTGGAGTTTGTGTTTCACGGCGGCAGCGGGTCGAGCTTGGAGGAAATTCGGGAAGCCATCGGTTACGGGACGGTGAAAATGAACATCGACACCGACATGCAGTGGGCGTTCTTGTCCGGGGTTCGCGACTACGTTCAAGGAAAGGCAGAGTACCTGGCCTCTCAGATTGGCAACCCCGAAGGCGACGACGTTCCCAACAAAAAGCACTACGACCCACGGGTGTGGTTGCGCAAGGGAGAAGAAGCGTTTGTGGAGCGTTTGACGCAGGCATTTGCCGACCTCAACGCCACTGGAAGCCAAGCCAAATAACATGTCCGACACCCAAGTCTGGCGTCCGTTTCGATTGTCAGAATCGAGCGCCCATGCCGCGTTGCAGCGTTTGGCGGCCGAGAAAAAAGACCTTGACGTTCGCGCCGAATTTGACGCGGACGACCGTCGTCTGAGCACCTTCACCCACGAGCTGGAGGGACTGTACGTGGACATGTCCAAGCAACGTTGGGACAAGGAAGTCCTCGACGGACTTCAGGCTTTGGCTGTGGAAGCGGATTTGAAGGGCGCGGTGGCCGACATGTTTTCAGGCGTCAAGCTCAACACCACGGAAAACCGCGCAGTGCTGCACGTGGCCCTTCGGGCCGATCGTGGCGACGATTTTCAGGTGGACGGAAGCGATGTGATGGAGGGCGTGCTGGCCGTTCGCGAGCGCATGCTGGAATTCGTGGACGGAGTGCACGACTTGCACAAGTCCGGCCAAATCACCGACGTCGTCAACATTGGAATTGGCGGGTCGGATTTGGGGCCAGCGATGGCGGTGAAGGCGCTGAGACGCTTTGCCAATGGCCCCGCATGTCACTTCGTCAGCAACGTGGACGGTGCCCATGTGGAGTCCGTGTTGTCGGGGTTGAATCCCAAGACGACCATGTTGGTGATTGTCAGCAAGACCTTCACCACCCAGGAAACCATGGCCAATGCGCGCATCGCCAAAGATTGGTTGGTCCAAGGGGGAGGAGAGGCGTCCAAGCAGCTGGTGGCGGTGTCCACCAATTTGGAGGGCACGCGGGCGTTTGGCATTGACGACGCACAAACGTTTGGCTTTGAAAATTGGGTGGGCGGTCGTTATTCGATGTGGGGTCCTGTGGGAATCTGCATCGCGTTGTCCATTGGTTCTGAGGGATTCAGATCGTTTCTGTCAGGAGCGCGAGCCATGGATGTGCACACGAAAAATGCCGGCCTTGAAGAGAACCTTCCGGTGTTGTTGGCCTTGCTCGGCCATTGGAACCAAAATGCACTGGGCCTGCGCTCGCATGTGGTGATTCCCTACGCGGAAGACCTGAGTCGTCTGCCTGCCTACTTGCAGCAGGCCGACATGGAGAGCAACGGCAAATTTGTGGGAAGGGACGGACAGCCTGTGACGTGGAACACGGGGGCTGTGGTTTGGGGAGAGCCCGGAACCAACAGCCAGCATGCGTTCTTTCAATTGCTGCACCAAGGGACGGAGATCCATCCTGTGGACTTCATCGCGTTCAAGGCGCCCACCAGCGCCCATGATGGAATGCACCGCATGCTGACGGCCAATGCGTTGGCCCAAGCTGAAGCCTTGCTTCAAGGCCGTCCCGCTCCGGAGGGAGAGCCGCACCGTTTCTTCCCCGGCAACCGTCCCTCCACGTTTTTCTTGTTCGATGAATTGAG
>WTJL01000089.1:0-1952 GCA_011524845.1 Flavobacteriales bacterium
CCTGAGTGACGTTGGTGAACTCCTCCCACGCCTCGTCAAAGGTTTGGGGATGTTCGCCGTCGATGCCGTCCAACTCCACGACCACTTCCGTTCCATCCTCCACCATCAAGTCTTGCACCACGGGCTTGGCCACCCACATCAACGCACCACCCGCGGCCACAGCCGTGGCCACCGCCCAGCGGTTCAGCGTGGACGAAGACTGCGACGGCGCAGAAGACGTGGGCTCCAACGAACGCTCGAACTCCGCCCAATTGGCATGGACGTTGGGTTCGAAGCCGTCGAAGGACGTCTTCATTTGCTTGTCGAATGGATGGTCACTGGACATGGTGATCTTTTCCTTTTTGGGTCAACAACAAATCGCGAAGGTTTCGCCGCGCTTTCGCGAGGTTCGACTTCGAGGTTCCAACGCTGATGCCCAATCGATCAGAAATCTCTTGGTGCCCCAGGTTGTCAAAGACATAGAGGTTGAACACGGTCCGGTACATCGGTGTCAGGTGCTCCATGGCATCCAACACGTCGTGAACCGTGTACACTGCGCCTTCCTCTTCTTCCATCTCCCAACCTCCATCGTCGTCTACAGGTTCAAATGACCCCTCGTCTCCGAGCACCCAACCTGCCGCATTTCTGCGTCGGATGGCGTCAATTGCCGTGTTGACCATGATGCGGCGCATCCAGCCTTCGAAAGAACCTTTGAAGGTGTATCCCTCGATGTTGTTGAACACCTTGAGAAACCCTTCTTGCACGACGTCCTGCACGCTGTCCTGGTCGGACATGTAGCGAAGGCACACCCCAAACATCAAGCGGTAATACCGCTCGAAAATGTAGCGCTGGGCCCGGCGTTCGCCGAGTTGACAGGCTTCGATGTAAGGGCGCAACTCTGCTTCGTGCATGACGATGGCCGCTTCTTTGACGCAGGCAAATCAAAAGGGTTGCCTCTCGTGAGAAAGCGTTTGGGTTAAGGTCGGTGAAATCCATCCCAAAACCAACATCCGCCTCAACTTCCCCGCCTACCTTTGCCTCATGAGAGTCGTTGTGGGGCTATCCGGTGGTGTGGATTCGAGCGTAACTGCTCATCTCCTGCTTGAGCAAGGTCACGAAGTGATCGGGCTGTTCATGCGCAACTGGAACGACGAGAGCGTCACCATCAACAACGAATGCCCCTGGATCGACGACGCCAACGACGCCATGCTCGTGGCCAATCACCTCGGCATCCCTTTTCAAGTCATGGACCTAAGCGCCGAGTACAAAGAGCGCATCGTGGACTACATGTTCGCGGAATACGCTGCAGGTCGCACCCCCAACCCCGACGTGCTGTGCAACCGGGAGGTCAAGTTTGACCTGTTCCTCGACGCCGCGTTGAAATTGGGTGCCGACGCGGTGGCCACGGGCCACTACTGCCGCAAGTTCACCGACGCCGAGGGCGTGCATCACCTGTTGGCGGGCAAGGACGGCAACAAAGACCAGAGCTACTTTCTGTGTCAACTCAATCAAGAGCAGCTCGGCCGAGCCTTGTTTCCCATCGGAGAACTCGAGAAGCCTGAGGTGCGTCGCATTGCAGCCGACATCGACCTCCCGACGGCAGAGAAAAAAGACTCTCAAGGCTTGTGCTTCATCGGCAAGGTCCGCCTGCCTGATTTTCTCCAGCAGCAGCTCAGTGTCAAGCGCGGAGACATTGTGGAATTGGCCGCGGACCACCCCGTGTTTCATCGGTCACCCGATGCGACGCTTGCGGAACGGGCGGCACCGTTCGAGCTCACCCCAGACATGGGCGACGTGGTGGGACAACACGACGGGGCGCACTTCTTCACGGTGGGCCAACGAAAAGGCCTTCAAGTGGGCGGAAAGCCAGAACCATTGTTCGTGGTCGGCACTTGCGTCGAGACCAACACGGTGTTCGTGGGCCAAGGCGACCACCACCCCGGACTCTTCCGGTCCGCCATCCCTCTGGAGAC
>WTJL01000089.1:2052-15959 GCA_011524845.1 Flavobacteriales bacterium
ACGGTCATCAAATCCAGCAAGCCGTTGGTGAAACGCTCCAATCCAAACTTGCTCACGCCGTAGGGCCTCGCGTGGTGGGTGACCACCTTTTCGCCAATCTTGTCGAATCCCGCGGTTTTGGCGAGCATCGGAATGTACCGGTGCATCTCGCCTTGCACCTCAATGGCCTTGACCACCTGCCACCGGTAGCATTTGAGGCCACAATTGAAGTCGTGCAAATGAATGCCGCTGATCCGACGGGTCGCCCAATTGTAGAGCTTGGTCGGAATCGTTTTGCTCAACGGGTCGTGACGCTTCTTCTTCCATCCGCTCACCAAGTCCAAACCACCGTCCAGCAACTGCTGCCTCATGGGCGGCAATTCCTCGGGGTCGTCTTGAAGGTCGGCGTCCATGGTGAATACCACTGCCCCACGGGCCGCCTCGAATCCCTTTTGAAGCGCTGCGCTCTTCCCATAGTTGCGCGCAAAACGAATGCCGCGAACGGATTCCGGCTGGGTTTGGTGCATCTCAGAAATGATGGACCACGAGGCGTCTTGGCTGCCGTCGTCCACGAAAATGACCTCAAACGTCAGGCCTTCCAACACACGGTCGATGCCCGCCTTCAATTCCTTGAGGCTCTCCTCTTCGTCCAACAACGGCACAACGACCGTCACATCCAACGTGGGGTGTCCTTGCATGGCCATGGTCACGAGAATTCAGAGGCAGGAGAGCGCTTGGAGATGGCCGCCACAATGAGCGACACCACGGCCCACATGAGCATGCCGCCGGCCGAGTTTTTGGCCAGCCCTTTGAGGGTGTACGCCTCGTCCATGGCCTCTTTGATTTCCTTCATTTGGGCGTTCAACATGTCTCCACTCATGCCGAAGCCTTCCATCATCTCTCTGGTCTTGTCCAACGTGATCTCGGCGAGGACGCCAGGCAATTCAGGCGCAATGACCTGATACAACAGCAACGTCAGCGCCGCACTGCCCACTTGGGCCACCAAGGCCACCGACATGGAATAGATCCAAGCCTGTCCAAAAGTGGCCAAACCGCCGCTTGCTTGTCGCGCGGCCGCGGTGCCTGTGAACATGAACACCACGAGAATCAGGAGGGCACAAATGCCGACCCACCACTCGGCCAAAAGGTTCATGTTCAGAAGGTACAGAACCATCAAGAGCGCAAAATTCAGCGCAGCGCCAATCAACCCGTGGGTGCTTGTGACATTGAAATGTGCCATGGGCTGCAAGGTACGGACGCAACGTGCATATCTTTGCGCCGGGGCAAGTCTCTTGCGACCAGCTCCCGCAGAATCCCCCAGGGCCGGAAGGCAGCAAGGGTATGCGGTTGTAGCGGTGCGACAAGAATCGCTTGCCCTTTTTTCATGCCCTGAAGTGAAGGTCCCCCTCCTATCTTCACCCCGTCAAACCCAACCCCATGTCCATGAGCTCCACAGGAATTCGTCCGATCACCAAATTGCTGGTTGCCAACCGTGGTGAAATCGCCGTTCGCGTGTTGCGCACGGCCAAAGACATGGGATTGGCGACTGTGGCGGTGTACAGCGAGGCCGACGCCAACGCTCCCCACGTCCAAGCGGCAGACGAAGCCGTGTGCGTGGGGCCCGCCCCCAGCAACGAGAGTTACCTCATCATCGACCGCATCGTTGACGCCGCGTTGTCCACCGGCGCAGATGCCATCCATCCGGGATACGGCTTCTTGAGCGAGAACGCGGAGTTTGCCGAAGCTGTGGAAAAGGCAGGCATTCGGTTCGTGGGGCCACACCCGCACGCCATTCGCGTCATGGGCTCCAAACTCGCGGCCAAGGAAGCTGTGGCGGTTCGCAACATCCCCATGGTCCCCGGCACCGAAGGCGCCGTGTCTGACCCTGCCGAGGCCAAGCGCGAGGCAGAACGCATCGGGTTTCCACTCTTGATCAAGGCCAGTGCCGGCGGCGGAGGCAAGGGCATGCGTGCCGTGCACGACCCGGCTCAGTTGGAAGGAGAACTCCAGCGCGCCATTTCAGAGGCTGAACGTTCGTTTGGCGATGGAGCGGTGTTCATCGAACGCCTTGTTCAGCAACCTCGACACATCGAGATTCAGGTGCTCTGCGACACCCATGGCCATGCCGTGCACCTCTTTGAGCGCGAATGCAGCATTCAACGGCGGCACCAAAAGGTGGTCGAAGAAGCCCCCTCCGCCCTGCTCGACGACGCCCTGCGCGAAGAGATGGGGCAATGCGCGATCGAAGTGGCCAAAGCCTGCGACTACGTCGGGGCCGGGACTGTGGAGTTCTTGGTGGACGCCTCTCGGGAATTTTTCTTCCTGGAGATGAACACCCGCCTGCAAGTGGAACACCCTGTGACGGAGCTCATCACGGGGGTGGATTTGGTCCGAGAACAAATCCGCATCGCCGAAGGCCATCCCATTTCGTTTGCACAAGAAGACTTGAGCATTCAGGGCCATGCCTTGGAGCTTCGCGTGTACGCCGAAGACGTCGCAGGAGGTTTTCTACCCAGTACAGGAACGTTGACCCGCTACCGCCCGCCCATGGGTTCAGGCGTCCGCGTGGACGACGGCGTGGAAGAAGGCGGCGAAGTGAGCATGCACTACGACCCCATGTTGGCCAAACTCTGCACGCACGGCCCCACGCGAGAAGCGGCCATCGAACGCATGCTTCGCGCCATTGACGAATACGAGGTGCACGGTGTCGACACCACCCTGGCCTTTGGACACTTCGCCATGAACCACGAGGCCTTCCGCTCCGGCCAGTTCGACACGGGTTTTGTGGGCACGCATTTCTCTGCCGACAAGTTGGAGCGGGACTTTCCATGCGACGACGACACGGCGGCCGACCTCATTTCAGGCGTGGTCGATCGCCTCTCAGCTGCTGAGGCAGAAGACGTCATGCCATCCGAAGGCGTCAGTGCATGGCGCATGCGCGCACGCTGAGGCCATCCCACGCCGGGTCACCCCCACTCCTGACGCCAGCGCGTCTCCAGAAGGGTCAATCCCTCCACCGCCCCACAGCGGTGCAGCTCCACGCGTCCACCCCCTTCCAACGGGGTGTTGGGATCCACCACATGAATCGGCGCGTGCTGAGGCGCATGCCCCACCAACCCGGCAGCCGGGTACACTTGCAAAGACGTGCCCACCACCACCACGACATCGGCTGAGGTGACCACGTCCATGGCCGCATCGATCATGGGAACGGCCTCGCCAAACCACACAATGTGCGGACGCAACTGCGCCCCGTCCGGTCCCAGGTCGCCGACATTCAACTCAGCGCCCTCAAGGGTGACGACCACGTCTGGGCGAGCCACAGAACGGGCTTTCCGGATTTCTCCGTGCAGGTGAAGGACGTTGGTGCTTCCTGCGCGCTCGTGGAGATCGTCCACATTCTGGGTCACGATGTGCACCTCCATGACCTCTTCCAACCGGGCAAGGGCCAAGTGCCCTTCGTTGGGTTGGGCGGCGACAATTTGTCTTCGCCGTTGGTTGTAAAAGTCAAACACCAACTCCGGGTTGACCGCAAAGCCCTCCGGCGAAGCCACCTCTTCCACCCGGTGTCCCTCCCACAATCCGTCCGCACCGCGGAACGTCGCGATGCCCGATTCAGCACTCATGCCGGCTCCGCTGAGGACGACCAATCGAGGTTTGGAGGTGTTCATGTGGGCAAACTTCGCGAAAACTGCACCGAGAGGCGCCACTTGTTCACAAGAGGCACGCCGCGGAAAGGCGAGGCGTATCTTTGCGACCGATGAGCGAACGTCAATTCATTGTCTACGATTTGGAGGCCACCTGCTGGAGAAGCAGAAAGCCGCGAAAGGTGGAAATCATCGAAATCGGGGCCGTGAAACTCAACGAAAAGCTCGAAATCGTGGACGACTTCTGCCAGTTTGTGCGTCCCAAGCTTCATCCTGAAATCAGTCCCTTTTGCACCAAGCTCACGAGCATCGTGCAAGACGACATTGAAGATGCCCCGCTGTTTGACGAAGCCATCGAGCTTTTTGAGGACTGGGTTGGATTCGACGACACGCGCTCGATGCTGATGAGCTGGGGGGAGTTTGACCGTCGTCAGTTCGCCAACGATGCACGGCTTCACGACATGGACCTGCCTTGGCTTCGCTACTGGGCCTGCCTTCAGCGCCACTACAGCCGCTGGAAGGGGTCCAAGAACCAAATCGGTTTGAAAAACGCGCTCGACATGGAAGGCCTCAGCTTCGACGGGACGCAACACCGCGCCATCGAAGACGCCCGAAACATGGCCAAGCTCTTCGCCAAGGTGGCCAAGCCCCTCTCCATCGTATAACGCTGTACCTTCGACGCATGCGCGAGACGTGGTTTTTGTTTCGGCACTTTTGGAAGGCTGACGTTCGCGCGCAACACAGCGTGGCGGGCCTTGTGCTGTTTGCGGTCGCGACGGTGTACGCGGCGTACCAAGTGGTGCAAGGCCGTCCTGAGCCGGAGACGTGGAACGCCTTGGCTTGGATCATTTTGTTGTTCACCGCCTTCAATGGGGTGAGTCGCACCCTGGAGGAAGACCAAACCGAGGTCCTCGCCTACCTCCGGACCACGGTGCATCCCCTGCACTTCATGCTGGCCCGCACCTTGCACAATGTGGTGGTGCTCTCCGGTTTGGCGTGCCTTGTGGTGGCGTTCATGGGCCTGCTTTTGGGCTGGGCCGACATGAGCGCGGCTCGGTTTGCGGGCTTCCTCGGCGGAATGGTGCTCACAAGCGTGGCCCTTGGCACCACCTTGACCTTGCTCGCCCTCATTGCTGCCCGAGCGGGTGCAGGATTCGGGATGACCGCCGTTCTCGGCCTCCCCTTGGTGCTTCCCATCGTGCTGGTCTCCACCAACCTCGGCGCCGATCTTCTTTCTGGTGTCCTCGTGGCAGACACCTGGCACAACTTCGCATTTCTTGGGGCCTTGGCTGCCGGTTCAGGGGTCTTCGGCGCCGTGCTGTTCCCGTACCTTTGGCGCGCGTCATGACGGAACATCAACACACCACGTCGAAGGGGGTTTGGGCCATCCGAATCGCAGGGTTGGCACTCCTGGCCTACACCTTCGCGATGACCTTCTTGGTTCCGCTCGGTCCTGGCATTCAGGACGTGGTGGTCACCCAAACGGAACTGACCGACAAAGGCGGCGTGTACGAAGTGGAAGTGATCGGGCACGGAACCCACTTCTCTAAGACGGCTCCGAGGGTGTTCCTTCTTCGCGGAAAAGGTGTGTTGAACGCCACGGCCGTAAAGAGCATGGACGACACTCACCTGAAGTGCCGTGTTCGATTGCCTGCTGTGATTCCTTCTCCCAGCTTTGACGTCTACGTGAACAACGAGATCGACGGCACCATGAGCTACGCCAATGGGTTCTTTGCCTCTGGCCTCAAGGTGGTCAGCAAGGCGACGTTGCCCGACGAACCGGGGGTCTTGGAGAATTTGTCTGCATCCAATTTGGGCTTTCACTTCCCTTTCCAGCCCAACATCATGGAGAGCATTCGCAACCTCATGTTGCACGTTCCCATGTGGTTCACCATGTTTTTGCTGATGGGCATCAGCTTCGCCCAAAGCATCCGCACCCTGAGGTTGGGCGGCGACCCCGACCGCGATTTGCGGGCTGTGGCGTCGGTCAAGGTGGGGCTGTGGTTTGGGGTTCTCGGACTGTTGACGGGAAGCCTGTGGGCACGGTTCACATGGGGTGCGTGGTGGGTGGACGACCCTCAACTGAATGGGGCTTTCGTCACGGTCATGGTGTACGCGGGGTACCTCGTGCTGCGCGGATCCGTCCAAGACGCCAAGCTCCGGTCTCGTTTGTCCGCGGTCTACAACCTCTTTGGATTTTGCTTGCTGGTGGTGCTGCTCATGGTGTTGCCTCGGTTCACTGAGAGCTTGCATCCTGGCAAAGGGGGCAATCCTGCGTTCAGCAGCTACGACCTCGACAGTGCACTGCGCGCCGCCTTTTACCCCGCCGTCCTGGGCTGGATGATTCTCGGCACGTGGATGTACAGCCTCCAATTGAACATGGAGCGCCTGACCCAACGCATTGCAGACGCTCGTCTCACTCGTGCATGCATGCCCCTGCCCCTGCTGCTTGTGACCCCTGCGTCAACGACGGCGTTGGAAGACGTGTTTACAACGTCAGGCAAGATGCCCGTCGTCACGGGCGTTGCCGTCATCATCCTTGCAGGCCTTGCCTTGTGGTGGATCCGTGCAGCCCAAAAGCTGCGGCGGTTGACCCACGAAGAATCCAACCTGAACTCTCCCTCTGACGCATGAAGCGCACACACCTTGTTCTTCTCCTCCTCGTGGCTGGACTGATGGGCACCTTTGTGGCCAGCATCACCAGCACCAGCCGCTCCGTCGACTTTGCCACGGCCTTTGCCGATCCAGGCACGGAATACAAAGTGAGCGGGACGTTGGCGGTGGATTTCCCCGTGGAGTACGACCCCCAAAAGAACACGGCCCTCACCAAGTTCCACCTCACCGACAAAAGCGGTCAGGTGCGAGAAGTTTGGCTGGAGAAGGCCAAACCCACAGGCCTCGAACGCTCCGAAAGCATTGACCTGTACGGCAAAGCCTCAGGCGAGCATTTCCGCGCGACAGAGATGCTGATGAAGTGTCCGTCCAAGTACAACGAGCAGAACCACCTTCTCGACACGGACGCGTGATGGAGTACCTCGGGGAATGGATGTGGGCAGCCCACCTTGGGCGGTTCTTGGTGGCGTTGGCCTTCGCCTCTGCGTTGCTGGCGACCGTCCTGTTCATCCGTGGACAGGTCAAGTCGGGCCGCGTTGCTTTCCTCACCCACGTGGGGAGCACCCTTGGCGTCATCGCCTTGATCTTCGTGTTGTTCTTTGGCCATCGTTACGAGTTCCAATACATCTGGAAGCACCTCAACAACGAGATGCCCATGCGCTTCGTGCTGAGTGCGTTCTGGGGCGGCCAGGAAGGCGGATTTCTGCTGTGGATGTTCTGGCACAACGTGCTCGCCTTGTTCATCCTTCGCCGTGCCGACGACTGGCAGCGGGAGGTGATGGCCGTGCTCAGCGCCATTGAAGCGTTCTTGGGGGTGATGCTGTTGGGCATCTACTTCGGCGATTTCCAGCTTGGGCTCGATCCGTTCATGCTTCTACGCGAAGCCCCCAACAACTTGGGGTTGCCATGGACTGCGCGCTCCGACTACCTGACCTCTTTCCCTCAGTTCGCTGATGGACAAGGACTTAACCCCCTTCTCCAAAACTATTGGATGACCATTCATCCACCCACCCTGTTCCTTGGTTTTGCTGCGTGCAGCGTGCCTTTTGCCTACGCCATTGGGGCGTTGTGGAGAAGGGATTTGACCAGCTGGATCAAGCCGGTGTTGCCTTGGGCGTTCTTCGCCGTGGGCATCTTGGGTGCGGGCATTTTGATGGGCGGTGCTTGGGCGTACGAAGCCCTGAGCTTTGGTGGGTTCTGGGCGTGGGATCCCGTGGAGAATTCGTCCCTCGTCCCGTGGATGGTGCTTGTAGCCGCGGCGCACTTGCTGCTCATCAACCGAAACAGAAAGGAACCGACTGCCCTTTTTTCCACGGTGTACCTGAGCATCCTGGCGTTTTTGCTTGTGCTGTACTCCACCTTTTTGACCAAGAGTGGCGTGCTTGGAGACACCTCCGTTCACAGCTTTGTCGACAGTGGCATTTTGCCTCAGCTGCTCGCCTACCTCTTGTCGTTTGTGGCCCTCGGGCACCTGCTTCTCTTGGAGGATCTGGAATCGCGCAAAGTCTATGGCGGCCTAGCCTTGGCAACCATGGGACTGGTGGCTGCTGGCCAGCCTGCATTGGGCTTTTTGGCCTTCTTGGGGGTGATGGCCGCTGCTGCCATACGCGCCTTTCGCCGAGAGTTCAAAAGCGGCGACGAAGAAGATGCCTTGTGGTCTAGGGAATTTTGGATGTTCGTGGGCTCGCTGCTTCTTGTTCTTGGGTCCGTGCACATCACGTGGCAGACCAGCGTGCCTGTCTTCAACCACTTTCTCGAACCGTTCTCGCCTTTGTTGACGTGGGCGGAGGGGCTCACGGGATGGGCCTTGTTGGGCGACCTCGCCAAGCACGACCTCGCCCCTGGCACCGACCTCGACCGCACCTACCACCTCGTCCAAGTCCCGCTGGCGGTGCTGATTTTCCTTCTCATTGGCCTCGCCCAATGGCTGAAGTACAAGAACAGCGACATCCGTGTGGTTGGAGGCAAACTGGTCCGGGCCACCCTCGGTGCAGCCGTGTTGACGGGCGCCCTGGTCGTGGTGTACGACTTTCAATCTCATGAGATTCCTCGTGTGGCCTTGTTGTTCGCCACATTGTTCGCCGCCTTGAGCAACGCCGACTACATCGTTCAGATGTGGAAAGGCAAGCTGGACGCCATGGGGTCTCCCCTTGCGCACGTCGGGTTTGCACTGACCATTTTTGGAGCGGTCCTTTCCACTGCCCAAAAAGACGTCATCTCGCAAAACCGCATTGGCGACATCTCCACCCTGAACGAAGAGTTGAACAACTCCACAGACTTGCTGCTGATGGAGGGCGACACCTTGCCCATGGGGCCCTACTTTGTGTCCTACCAGCAGCGCCGGCAGGAAGGCATTCATGTTCTGTTCGACATGGCGTACTTCGAGCGTGCCCCCAAAGCGTACCAAGCTGGAGACATCGTGGCGCACGAAGGCATGGTGTGGCAAGCACTGGACGACCACGCTGCGAGTCCCACCTTCGACGAAGACGTCGAGACCCATTGGAATTTCCTCCCCTTTCCTCAAGAATCCCAAACGTCACGGGCCACGCGCTGGGTCAACGGCACGCCTGGTGAGGAAGTGTTCACCCTGTCGCCTCGCATTCAGCTCAACGCCCAAATGGGCAACGCCCCTGAACCCGACACCAAGCACTTCGCATTTCGGGACTTGTACACCCACATCAAGTGGGGCCGTGTGACCCCACCTGAAACGGACGAGGAAGGCTGGCTCGGAGGCCAGTCCCAAGAATTCGTCGTGGGAGACTCCATGTTTGTGGGTGGCGTGTTGCTCACGGTGGACAGCCTTCGCGTGATTCTCGACGAGGAACGACCCCAACGTGGACTTCTCGACGACGACCTGGCCTTGGCCGCATGCCTTGGCTTGCGGCGGGGACGCACCGTGGAGGTGCACGACCCGTTGTACATCGTCCGGGGCAACACCGTCGTTCCTGACCTCTACGAGGCCGAAGGTTGGGGACTTCGCTTCAGAATTGAGGCGTTTGATCCAGAGAACGAAACCGTCGAGATGACCGTGTGGGAGCACGAAAGTGTCCGCCGAGACTTTGTGGTGATGCAAGCCGTCATCTTCCCCCAAATCAACTGGCTCTGGCTCGGATGCGTGTTGATGACGCTCGGGTCTTTCCTCGCTGTCCGCATGCGGATCCGCCAACGCAAAGCGTCAAGCCGTGGCTGAGCTTCGGATGGTGCTCATCGGCGCGGGCCAAGTCTCGCGGGAGTTGGCCCCGGTGTGGAAACAGGCCGGCCACGACATCCTCCAGGTGATCAGCAGAACGGAAGCCTCCGCTCGCCCGCTGGGTGAGCAGCTCGGTTGTCCGTGGACCACCCACCTTGTGGACGCGGCAGGTGCCCTGGCCGACGCGCAAGTGGTGGTGGTGGCGGTGACGGACGGCCTCATCGCTGAAGTTGCCGAGGGCATCTCTGCCATGGTCTCTCCAAGCTGCGTGATGGTGCATTTGTCAGGCGCCACCCCGCTCGACGCCTTGAAAGGACCGCGTGCTGTGGTTTGGCCGATTCGAAGCTTCAACCCCAAGGCAGACAACGTCCCACTTGAGGGGACGCCGACCGTGATTGAAGCCTCCGACGCCGCGTCCTTTCACGCAGCCCAAACCTTGGCCCAAGCCTGGAAGGCGGAGATCGCTGAGGCTTCTGGTCCCCAACGGGCCGCCGCGCACCTCGCCGCGGTCATGGCGGACAACTACGCCAACCACATGCTGGCGGAAGCCCAAGAGGTGTTGGACCAACGGAACCTGCCCAAGACCCTGTTGCGCAACCTCGTGCTGGGGTTGACCCAGGGCGGACTCAACGGAGACGCCAGAGAGCGACAAACTGGCCCCGCCAAACGCGGAGACGACGCCACCCTTGAACGGCATCGCGCCCTGCTTCCTGACGACATGCGAGACGTGTACAACGCCCTCGCTGCCCACATTGCCAAGAGACACACCCCATGAACTACAAGACCCGACTGAAGGACATCAAGCTGTTTGCATTCGATTACGACGGCGTGTTCACCAACGGCACCGTGTATTTGATGCCGGACGGCAGCATGGCCCGTACCGCGTCGGCACGCGATGGCTTTGCCGTGCAGTGGGCCGTCAAACAAGGCCTTGAGCTTGCTGTGATCACTGGAGGCAAGGAAGAGCCCGTGCGCTGGCGCATGGAAGGCCTTGGTGTGAAGGAAGTCCACCTCGGAGCCTCCGACAAGTTGGCGGCCGTGCGCGCTCTTGCTGAGCGCAAAGGCCTCTCCCTCGAGGAAGTGGCCTACATGGGAGACGACCTCAACGACCTCAAAGCCCTGCAAGCAGTGGGGCTCAGTGCATGCCCGTTCGATGCCGTGCCAGAAGTGCGGGAGGTGGTCGACTGGGTGGTCCCGGAAGGCGGCGGACAAGGCTGCGTTCGAAACGTCATTGAACAGGCGATGAAATTGCGTGGTTTGTGGACCAGCGAGGAAGGCCACCGTTGGTAACTCCTCCCCTTCAAATTCCTGTTTGAGGCATCCCCATACCCTAACTTCGTACACTCATGGATCGCAATACAATCACCGGGCTGTTGTTGATGATGGCCCTGCTGTTTGGCTACCAATGGTACATCGCTCCTTCCGAGGAGGACATTGCCGCGTGGGAAGCCCAACAGGAAGCGGAAGCAGCCTCCCAAGACAGCTTGGCGCAAGCCCAACTCGACGCGCAACGTTTGCAAATGGCCAACATGGAGGCCATTCAAGGCGGTGCGTCGTTGGAGGAAGGCTCGGAAGAGGCGTTGGCCCTGAGCGCCGAATTGGCCAAACGCTACGGTGTGTTTGGATCAGCCGTGGCAGGGCGCGATCGGGACGTCGTCCTCGAAAACGACCGCGTACGGGTGGTCTTCAACACACGCGGCGGGATGCCCGTCGAGGCAACCTTGACCGACGGCTACACCAAGTACGGCTCCGACGATCCCGTGTCGCTTTGGGCGCGTGACTTGTCTGACATGAACGTGTCTTGGGACGTCGCCGGCATCGGCCGTGTGGGATTCAACGACCTCCACTTCCGCCCCGTATCCCAGGCGTCAAGCCAACTCGTCATGGAGGCCACGATGGGCAATGGCATGGCCATTCGTTTGGTCCACAACCTCGAGGGGTACCAGGTGAAAACGGACGTCAGCTTCACCGGCGTTGAGAACGCCACTGCATCCAACCGAACCTTCACGTGGTACGCCGTGGGCGAACGCAATGAAAAGGGCTTGAAGTGGGAGCGTCAGCACAGCGCCGTGTACTACCTGGAGTTGGGCGAGGAGCGCGATTACTTGAGCGACGGCACGGAAGATGAGGAGGTTTTGGAAGAAGGGGTGTCTTGGCTCTCCTTCAAGCAGAACTACTTCTCGGCCCTTGTCAGCAGCCCCCAGCCCTTCGCGCCGGGCGCGCGCATTGCCAACGTTTTGCCCGCCGACGACACGTCTTACGTCATGGGCTACGAAGCCGAATTGCCCTACGACGGGCAGCCGTTGCACTTCTACTTTGGGCCCAACGACCTCGCCGAACTCGACGCCACCGGTCTTGAAGAAGTCGGGCGCATCATCGATTACGGGTGGTGGATTTTTGGGTGGGTCAACCGGAACATCATCCTTCCGATTTACGGGTTCATCGCACAGTACGTCGGCAACCTCGGACTCATCGTCCTCATCCTGACCCTCGTCATCAAGAGCGCCCTCTTCCCCATCACCTGGAAGAACTTCATGAGTTCGGCCAAGATGCGCGTGCTTCGACCGGAGCTCAACGAGATCAACGAGCGCCATGCCGAGGATGCGATGAAGCGCCAGCAGGAAACGATGGAGCTGTACCGCCGAACGGGCGTCAACCCCATGGCCGGATGCCTGCCTGCCTTGCTGCAGATGCCCATCCTGTACGCCATGTTCCGCTTCTTCCCATCCAACATTGACCTCCGAGGTCAGTCGTTCCTGTGGGCAGACGACCTCGGCGCCTTCGACAGCGTGTTGGACCTGCCCTTCAGCATCCCCTTCTACGGTGCTCACGTCAGCGGCTTCACCATCCTGATGGCGGCGTCCATGTTGGTGTACATGCGCATGACCATGGCCAACCAAAGCATGCCCCAGCAGCCTGGCATGCCGGACATGAAGACCATTCAGACCATCATGCCGTTCACGATGTTGTTCTTCTTCAACGGCTTCGCGTCTGGGTTGAGCTTGTACTACTTCGTGGCGAACGTGACGTCCATTGGCCAAATGCTGACGATCAAGCGTTTCTTCATCAACGAGGAGAAGATTCGGGCCAAAATCGAAGACAACAAGAGCAAGGCCAAAGATCGGACCAAGCCGAGCTTCATGGAGCGTCTGCAAGAGGCGGCCAAAGAAGCGGAGAAAAAGCAAAAGGAACAGGAGCGCAAAAAGAACGAAGCACGCTCCAACCGCAAGAAAAAGTGATGCGTCGATCCGTCCTGCTTCTGTCCCTGACCCTCGGCGTCCTGTGCGTCTTCGGATGCCGTGACGCCAAAGACACGGTGGCCACGGACGTGGAAGTCTTGGTGGGCCTGCAACGCACACCATGCTACGGACGGTGCCCGGTGTACGAACTCTCTGTTCTGAACACCGGCGAAGCCACGTTGAACGTGGGCCGATTCTGCGACGAGGCCTTCGGGCGCTCTCTGGCGACGGGATTGCACCGGGGACAGGTGGACGTGGGCATGTGGCGCATGGTGGCCGACCTCGCTGCCGACATGGGGTTTGACACCCTGCAAAGCCGGTACGACGACCCCAAAGTCATGGACTTGCCGGCCAACATCGTCACCATTGAAGGCCAAACGGTCTACAACCGCTACGGAGGCCCCAACCTGAACGACCTTTACACCCGCATCGAGCGGCTCGTTGGCACCGTGGAATGGACGGCCGACGAACGAAGCGCACGTTGAACGGCGCTTGCACCTTGCAACTGAACACAACACACAACCTCATCGACATGAAACGATTCACCACCCTGGCAGCAGCGTTCCTGCTCCTCTTCTCGTCGGCACGGGCCGACGAGGGCATGTGGCTTCTCCACATGCTGCAACGCATCAATGAGGCAAGCATGCAAGAAGCTGGCTTGCGCTTGAGCGCCCAAGACATCTACGACATCAACAACGCCTCTCTGAAGGACGCCATCGTGCGTTTGAACGGCGGAAGCTGCACGGCGGAGGTCATCTCTTCGCAGGGCTTGGTGCTCACCAACCACCACTGCGCGTACGGCGCCATCCAAAGCTTCAGCACGCCTGAAAGCGACTACTTGACGGACGGGTTTTGGGCCAAGGCCAAGGACCAAGAGATGCACATCGACGACTTCTACGTCAGCTTCCTTCAGCGCATCGACGACGTCACCGAACGCGTGCTCAGCAAAGTCAACGACGACATGCCCGAGGGCGAACGTGCTGCCGCCGTGGCTGAAGAACTCAAGGCCATTGAAAAAGAGTACATGGAGGCGAACCCTGCTTTGAGCTACGATGTGAAAAGCATGTACTACGGCAACGAGTTCTACGTCTTCACCTACCAAGACTACAACGACGTTCGCTTGGTCGCGGCTCCGCCTGAGAGCGTGGGCAAGTACGGCGGCGACACCGACAACTGGATGTGGCCTCGTCACACCGGCGATTTCAGCATGGTACGCATCTACGCCGACGCCGACAACAACCC
>WTJL01000086.1 GCA_011524845.1 Flavobacteriales bacterium
CCTTCCGCATCATCTTGAAGGACCCTGCGGTGAAGGCCATCTTGGTCAACATCTTCGGGGGCATCGTGCGCTGCGACCGCGTGGCACAAGGTGTGGTGGACGCGTGCAAAAACATGAGCGACATCAATGTTCCCATCATCGTGCGCCTGCAGGGCACCAATGCCGAGGAAGCCAAGAAAATCATTGACGAGTCAGGGCTGGAGGTGCGCAGCGCCATCTTGCTGAAGGAAGCCGCGGACGCCGTGGCAGACGTGCTCGCCTGAGTCGAACGACTCTACCTCACGCGCGCGGCTTGCGCCGTGCGACATGAAGGCCATCCCGCAAGGGCAACAACACGTTGTCCAGCTCCGGATGGCCTTTCATGTGCGCGTTGAGTTCGTGGATGCGCACAGCGTACGGATCTCGTGAGGTGCCATCTTGCACGCGAAGCACTTCGCCCCACCACAACACGTTGTCCACCACAATCCAACCGCCGTCCCTGACGTGCTCAATGGCCCAATCGACGTAGGCTTGTTGGTGTTCCTTGTCGGCATCGACAAAGACCACGTCCAACGGTCGCGCATCCGTTTCGAAAAGGACACCGCTTTGGAGGACATCCATGGCTTTGCCGGTGTGGCGACGGATGCGGTGAGCCAAGTTCAAGGCGTCCCAATGTTGGTCCTGAATGGCGTGGAGTTCGTCGTTGACGTCCACCGTGTCGATGACGCCGTCCGCGGCCAAGCCTTCTGCCCAACATGCGGTGGCGTACCCCGTGAACGTGCCCAGTTCCAGCACCCGGCTCGGCGCCATCATGTGGCTCATGCAGGCAAGGAGACGGCCCTGCAATTCATCGCACAGCATCTGCGGCTTCACCGTTTGGGTCCACGTCGCCCGGCGCAAGGCGGCCAGTCCATCTGGCTCCGCGCTGGACAGGTCGGTGGCGTACGCGTGAAGGGCGTCGTCCATTCCATGGTTGCCCAACTGGGGAATGCGGGGTGGTTTGCCTCGTCGTTTGGCCATGGTGCAAAGCTACCGCAGACCCATGGTCCATGCGTACCTTCGACGTCCATGGGAAAGCGCAAGCAAAGCCGCAACCGCGGGGACAACGACGGCATGGTCTACAGCACCAATCCAGGGTACACGTGGGACGCCGAGGACGACGACGATGAGCCGTGGTCGGTGGACCTGTGCGCCACGTTGTACGTCAGTCTCGACCGAAAGCAACGGGCCGGAAAGCCGGTGACGTTGGTGGAAGGGTTTGACGGGCCGGCCTCAGAATTGTTGATGCTGGGCAAGGCGCTCAAGCAGCAATGCGGCGTCGGTGGCGCCGTGAAAGAGGGGTGCATTTTGGTGCAAGGCGACCACCGCGACAAGGTGGTGGCTCACTTGGATTCCCTCGGTTATCAGACCAAACGCAAAGGCGGATGAACCTTTACTTGAAAACCCTCGCGGGCCTCGAAGACCTGGCAGCGGAAGAATTGAAAGCGGCAGGGGCCACCCACATCGAGGTGGGCCGGCGAGGCATCTCCTTTCAAGGAGACGCCAAGGTGCTTTACACGGTGTGCATGCACAGCCGCTTTGCGGTGCGCGTCCTCCGATACTTGACGTCGTTTGAGGCCAAAACCCCCGACGACCTCTACCGACAAGGCGCCCGCTTTGCGTGGGAGAACATGCTCGAGCCAGACGGGTCCTTCGTCATCGACGCCACGGTCCATTCGGACGGATTTTCCCACAGCCATTTTGCGGCGCTCAAGTTGAAAGACGCGATCGTGGATCGGTTCCGAGGCAAAACGGGCAAGCGCCCCAGCATCGACAAGGTCCGACCAGATTTGAGACTCAACCTCCACATCTCAGGAGAAAAAGTGACCATTTCTGTGGACGCCTCAGGCGAGCAACTGTCTCGTCGCGGGTACCGTCCCCGGACGGCCAAGGCGCCCCTCAATGAAGTCTTGGCCGCTGGCTTGCTCGCCTTGAGCGGGTGGCGCCCCGGCACGCCCCTCTACGATCCGATGTGCGGATCGGGGACGTTCTCGACGGAAGCGGCCCTTTGGGCGTCAGGCCTGCCGGTGCAGGCGGGGCGTAGGCACTTCGCTTTCATGGAGTGGAGCGATTTCGAGCCGGACACGTGGCGGGCCGTGCGCACGGAGGCCATGGCGTCGATCACCCCCGTTGAGACCCCCATTTTCGCCTCTGACCAACACCCGGGCGCGGTGCGCCAAACCATGGAAAGCCTCGAAGGCGCGGATGTGGAATCGTTGGTGCAGGTCAAGCAGGCCGATTTTTTCAAGCTCGAGCCGCGAACCGAAGGAGGCATGTTGGTGTTCAACCCTCCGTACGGAGAGCGCATGGACCCCGGGGACGTCGTGGGTCTGTACGAGCGCATCGGGGACCGACTGAAATTTCACTGGTCAGGGTTCGATGCGTGGGTCATTTCGTCCAACGACGAGGCACTGAAGCGAGTGGGGTTGCGGCCTCACAAGCGGCACCCCGTGTTCAACGGCGCCTTGGAATGCCGTTGGGTGGGCTTCTCGATGTACAAGGGCAGCAAAGCCGACCAATTCAAATCGAAAAAAGCATGAGTCGTCCGTGGGTGTTGATTTCAGGCGCGTCCTCCGGGTTTGGAGAGGCCTCCGCAGTTCAGTTGGCCAAGGAAGGATGGAACCTCCTGCTGACCAGCCGCCGCGAGGCACGGCTTCAAGACGTGGCCACCGTGTGTCGGGGCGAAGGCGCAGAAGTTTATGTAGGTGCATGGGACATGCGCGACCGTGAGGCAACCCAACATGGTGTGGACGCCTTGATGAACCTCGCCCACTTGGGCACAGGTCCCGAGGCCGATTCCTTGACCGCGCTGGTCAACAACGCGGGCCTCGCCGTCGGGAAAGGGCCCTTTCACGAGGGGCTTGACGACGATTGGGACCGCATGCTGGACACCAACGTCAAGGGCCTCTTGTTCCTCGCGCGCGCGTGCGTGCCCTTTATGACGGCAGGCTCGAGAATGGTCAACATGGGCAGCATCGCCGGCAAACAGGTCTACCCAGGTGGAAACGTGTACTGCGCCTCGAAGCATGCCGTGGACGCTTTGTCACAAGCCATGCGCATCGACCTCGTGGACCGTGGAATTGGGGTCAGTCAGATTTGTCCTGGAGCGGCAGAAACGGAATTCAGCCAAGTCCGGTTCAAAGGAGACCAAGAAGCAGCTGAAGCGGTGTACCGTGGATTTGACCCCCTCGTGGCCCAAGACATTGCCGAGGCGGTGGCCTTTGTGTTGTCCCGCCCACCGCACGTGTGCATCAACGATTTGGTCATCATGCCGACAGCCCAGGCAAGTGCCCATCACCTTTATAAGGTCACGTCATGAGACACATGGGGTGGATGTGGGCGGCGCTCCTGATGGGGTTGGCCAGTTGTCAATGGTCCAAACAACCGGTCGACCTCGTTTTGCGCAACGGCCATGTGGTGTGTCTTGACGGTTCAGGCACCCACGCGCAAGCGCTGGCCATCGACAAGGGGACCATCGTGGCGGTGGGGAAGGAGCACGAGATTTTGAACGCGTACCGGGGTGCCAAGGTGGAGGACTTGAAAGGCGCCACGGTCTACCCGGGATTGATCGACGCCCACAGCCACCTGCTCGGGTACGCCCTCAACCTGTCCCACACGGATTTGGTGGGCACTGGGTCGTGGGAGGAGGTGTTGGACCGCCTCGTGAAAGACCATTCGGGGTCGACCGTGCCTTGGGTTCGAGGACGGGGCTGGGACCAAAACGACTGGGACGTTTCGGAATTCCCCGACCGTCAACAACTCGACGTGCTGTTCCCCGACCGTCCGGTGGTGTTGCAGCGCATCGACGGCCACGCGGTCATGGCCAACGGACACGCTTTGGAATTGACGGGCTTGTTGACGCCACGTCCCTTGCCCGGGGGAGAGATGCTGTTGCGTGAGGACGGCACCCCTACGGGCGTGTTGGTGGACGGCGCAGCCGATTCCCTGCTCGCACGCATCCCAGAACCGAGTTCGGCCACCAAGACGGCCGCCCTCCGAGTGGCCCAGCGAAACCTTGTCGCCGCCGGCC
>WTJL01000236.1:0-1759 GCA_011524845.1 Flavobacteriales bacterium
GGGTCGAGCCAACAGCGCCATCCAGGCCTCTTCGTGTGTCATGCCCTGCAAGCTTGTGGAGGCCGCTCCATGGCCGCCTCGCTGTTCACAGCCGAGGGCGTTTGTTTTGCACACGTCAAGAAAATTGGGGAGATGTGTTGTTATTTGGACTCATGCGACGACATCTCTTGGCCACGCTGCTCGCCCTGAGCGGCCTTTGGGGCCTGCAGACCTCCTCTTGGAGCCAAACGGTCCAAGGCCGCGTGCTCGACAGCGCCAACCAGCCGGTCATCGGCGCCTACCTCACCAACGGGGTGGTCACCGTGGCCACAGACCTCGACGGTGCGTACACTTTGGCCCTCAAGCCCGGGGCGCACACGTTGATGTGCTCGTTCATCGGCATGGCCAAGCAAGAATTCAAGGTCGAGTTGACCGACGGCCAAACGGTGAATTGGGATCCCGTCATGACGTCTGCGGCCGAAGCCCTAGGCTTGGTGGTCGTCTCCGCTGGCAGGTTCGAGCAAGACGCCTCAGAAGTGACCGTGTCTCTGGAAGTTTTGAAACCCGCCCTGGTCGAAAACAAGGCCACCACCACCCTGGAAACCGCGATCGAGCAAACGCCCGGCGTGAGTTTGGTCGACGGAGAACCCCAAATCCGAAGCGGCAGTGGCTTCAGCTACGGTGCCGGCTCCAGGGTCATGGTTCTCGTCGACGACCTTCCCATGCTGAGTGGCGATGCCGGGCGACCCACATGGGGATTCTTGCCCCTCGAAAACCTCGAGCAAATCGAAGTCATCAAAGGCGCCAGCTCTGTGCTCTACGGCAGCGCTGCGCTCAGCGGGGTCATCAACATTCGCACGCGCTATCCCGACGCCCGACCGTTGACGCGGGTCAGTCTGCAACACGGCGTGTACAGCGACCCCCAAAGCACCGAAGGCAAATACTGGGAAGGATCCCTGCAGCAAAGCAACCTCCGTTTCCTGCACAGCCAACAGCTGGGAAAATGGGACGTGGTGGTCGGCGGCAACGTGCTCGGCGACGACGGCTACAAAGGACCAGAGATCTTGGTGGACAGCTTGACAGGGGTGCCCGACACCGCTTCGATGGCCTACAATCCGTTGCAAGTGAACCGCTGGGGTGCCAATTCTCAGGCGCGCTTCAATGTGAACCTTCGCCGACGCAACACAGGGGTGGAGGGATTGACGTTTGGGCTCAACACCAACTGGCAAGTGGGCGAATCGCTCAACGCCCTCATTTGGGAAAATTCGCTCAGTGGATTGTACGGCACTGCGGATGGTGCAGCCACGCGCACACGCCAATTGGTGGGCACCGTCGACCCCTACGTCGAGTATCTCTCGCCCGGCGGAACCCAACACAGTTTGCGGAACCGCATGCAGCGCCTCAACAACCAAAACGACAACGGCCAAAGCAACTCGAGCTATGTGTTCTACTCTGAATACCAGGTCCAACAACGTGGAGATGCATGGGGACTGGAAGGCTTGATGCTGACCGGTGGCGCCGTGCATCAGCTGACCTTGGGCAAAGCTGAATTGTATTCTGGCGGACGGCCTGACGGAGTCAACGAAGCCAGAAATGTCTCCGCCTATGTTCAAGTCGACCAAAAGATAGGGGAACGACTCAACCTCTCGGGGGGCGCCCGCTACGAGCACTTCAGCATCAACGACAGCACCGCCTCCAAGCCCGTGGTTCGGGCAGGCATGAATTTCCAAGCCGCCGAAGCCACATGGTTCAGGGCCAGCGTTGGGGAAGGCTTCCGCTT
>WTJL01000236.1:1859-15784 GCA_011524845.1 Flavobacteriales bacterium
TTGGGAAAAGACCTCGATCGATCTTCTCACGGGATACACCTACACCAACCCTGTGAGCATGACCCCCGACGACGCGTACTTCACAGTGGTGACGGAGACAGGTTCCACCGACATCACGTACAACGCCACCAGCTTCGATGTCGAAAACGTCCCCCTTGACGATGGGGTGAATTTGTTCAACCCCGAGTCCTCCTTCGCCCCAGAAAACAACCTGTTGAAGTACCGCTCTCAGCACCTCTTCCGCTTCGACGCAGAGGTCCAACGTGAAGGCTGGTTCTTGGGGTTGAGCGCACGCTATCAAAGCAAACTCCAAAACATCGATTTGGCTTGGCTCACCTTCGAGCGCTCAGGACTGATTCCTTCCTGGGGACTGGAGTCGTGGCTGACGGACCATCCCCGACAACCATGGGTGTTTGACGCCCGTGCGGGGGTGAACGTCTCCGACCACCACAAGATGTCGGTGGTGGTGAGCAACCTGACCAACGCAGAATACAGCGTTCGACCATTGGCCATTGAGGCCCCACGCCTTGTGAATGTGGTCTACACCTACGAGATTCACTGACCCTGAACCGGAACCCTTCTTTTCCCTGACATGAATTTTCTGGCGGTCATTCCCGCGCGCTACGGCTCGACGCGCTTTCCTGGCAAACCCTTGGCCTCGGTGGCCGGGGTGCCGATGATTCAACGTGTCTACCAACGCGTGGTGGCCTCGGGGGCCTGCGACAAAGTGGTGGTCGCCACCGACGACGAACGCATTGCACGCGCGGTCCAAGATTTTGGCGGGGAGGTGGTCATGACGTCGGACGACTGCCCCAACGGGACGGTGCGTTGCCACGAAGCGGTGGAGGTGCTCGAAGCCCGAGGCGAGACGTTTGGGGCCGTGCTCAACATCCAAGGCGACGAGCCGTTTGTGCACCCCGACCAGATCGAGCAACTCGCCGACCTGCTCCGCAAGCCCGACGCAGCGGTCGTGACGCTCGCCAAATCCATGCCCGACGACCCAGAGGTCCATTCGCCGCATCGGGTGAAGGTCGTTCGCAACCTCAAGGGCCGTGCGTTGATGTTCAGCCGCAGTCCCCTGCCTCACGGCGAAGGACCTTGGCTCCAGCACGTCGGACTCTACGGATTCACGAGAACCGCCCTGGAGGCCTTGGTGCAACTCAGCCCCACTCCGTTGGAGCAACGCGAAAGACTGGAGCAGCTTCGGTGGCTGGACCACGGGTGGCGCATCGACGTCGGAACCACCACCCACCTCACGCCTGCGGTGGACACGCCTGAGGATTTGCAGGCCATTGAAGCCCTGATTCACGCAGGGGACCTGCGCATCTGAAGGCGCCAATTCTGCCCGTATCTTCGCACCCCCGCACGACGTGTGTGGGCTCTAAACTCGTTGAAATGAACATGCGACTTTTTGGTGCGACCGCTGTGGCGGTTTGGGCCCTTTCCCTCGGCTGCAACACCCCTTCTCAAGACATGAAGACCACCGACTACGTGACCAAGGCTTCGGAACTCCCCACGCCTCCTGATGCGGCCCAAAAGCCGCACATCACCGACATCCACGGATTGCAATTGCAAGACGACTACTTCTGGATGCGGCTGAGCGACGAGCAAAAAGAAGCCCAAGAGGCCGACGCCCAAACCGCAGAAGTGGTGGCCTACCTCGAGGCTGAAAACGCCTACAAGAAGGACGTCATGGCCCCCACGGAGGCGTTGCAGACCAAGCTCTACGACGAGATTGTGGGCCGCATCAAAAAGGACGACGAAAGCGTGCCCGTGCTGGACAAAGGCTACTGGTACTACAGCCGCTACGAAGAGGGCAAGGAGTACCCCTTCACCTGCCGCAAGAAAGGCTCCATGGACGCAGAGGAAGAGGTCATGCTCGACCAGCCCGCGCTGGCCGAGGGACACAGCTACTTCGCAGTGGGTGGACGCAGCGTCAGCCCCGACAACAACCTGCTCGTGTACGGCGTGGACACCGTCAGCCGCCGACAGTACACCCTCTATGTCAAAGACCTCCGCACCGGAGAGCTCTTCGAGGACCGCATTCCAGAAACCACTGGAGGCGCCACGTGGGCCAACGACAACAAGACGTTGTTCTACACCAAGAAGGACCCCATGACCCTGCGTTCGTTCCAGATCTACAAGCACATATTGGGGACGCCCGTGAGCGAGGACGTGTTGGTGTTTGAAGAGAAGGACGAGACGTTCTCTTGCGGCATTGGCAAGTCCAAAACCGAGAAATACCTCATGATCGGCACGAGCACCACGGTGAGCACCGAGTGGTGGTACCTCGACGCCGACACCCCCAACGGCGAATGGAAGGTGGTGCAGGAGCGCGAGCGCGATTTGGAATACAGCGTCAGCCACTACGGCGACCACTTCTACATCGTCACCAACCGCGACGCCAAGAACTTCAAGCTCGTGAAGACCCCCGTGAACGCGACGACCTACGACCACTGGGAAGACGTGCTCGCGCACCGCGACGACGTGTTGCTCGAAGGCATCGACATCTTCAACGAGTACCTCGTGGTGCAGGAACGCCAAGAAGGGCTCAACCGCATCCGCATCAAGCGCTGGGATGGCGCTTCCGATGTCTACATCCCCTTCAACGATCCGGCGTACACCGCGTACGTCGGCGCCAACCCCGACTTCAACACGGACCGCTTGCGCTACAGCTACGCGTCCATGACCACGCCCAACAGCGTGCTCGAATACACCTTCGCCACAGGCGACATCGAAACCCTCAAGCAACAGGAAGTGTTGGGCGGCGAGTTTGACCCGGCCAACTACGTCAGCGAGCGCATGATGGTGGAGGCCCGCGACGGGGTCAAAGTGCCGGTGAGCATCGTCTACCGCAAAGGCCTCGAGCGCACGGGAGACAACCCCTTCCTCCTCTACGCCTACGGCAGCTACGGCTACAGCATGGACGCCAGCTTCTCGGTGGCGCGATTGAGCTTGCTCGACCGCGGCTTCGTGTACGCCATCGCCCACATCCGCGGCGGCAGCGAGATGGGCCGCCACTGGTACGAGGACGGCAAGCTGTTCAACAAAATGAACACCTTCACCGACTTCATCGACTGTGGCCAAGCCATGGTGGACGCCGGATTCACAAGCCCTGACCACATGTACGCCATGGGCGGCAGCGCGGGCGGCTTGTTGATGGGTGCCGTGATGAACCTCGCGCCTGGACTGTTCAACGGCATCGTGGCTGGCGTGCCCTTCGTCGATGTCATCAACACCATGCTCGACGAGAGCATTCCGTTGACGACGTTTGAGTTTGACGAGTGGGGCAACCCCAAGGACAAGGACTACTTCGACTACATCATGCAGTACAGCCCGTACGACAACGTCGAAGCCAAGGACTACCCCCACACCCTGATCACCACGGGATACTGGGACAGCCAAGTCCAATACTGGGAGCCCGCCAAGTGGATCGCGAAGTTGCGCGACGTGAAAACGGACGACAACCTCCTCATCATGGACTGCAACATGGAGACGGGGCACGGTGGGGCCTCTGGCCGCTTTGAGCGCATCAAAGAAGTCGCCCTCGAGTACGCCTTCATGTTCATGCTGGAAGGCATCGACGAGTAAGCCGTCCACGAACCATGTCCGCACCCCGTCGCTTTCGCCACCTGACCCGAGAAGAGCTCGAAGGTCTCGAGTTGGAGTTCGCCCGCTTCTTGGCGTCCCAAGGCATGCCGGCCACGGAATGGGCCCGAGTGTCCTCCGAGGAGCCTGCGCGGGTGGAAGAGCTCATCGGGGAGTTCAGCGTGATGTTTTGGGAAACCACAACGTCGCGGTTGACCTACCTCGAACGCCATGACGGCGGGGACGTGTGGTACTTCAAGTTTGGGGAAACGCAGGCCCACTTGCTTCGCATCGATCCAGAAGGCACCCGTTTTCAGGGGACCAAATCCTACCCTGAAGAGGCGCGCGGTCAAGAGGTCTTCCTCATCCTGGAGCAGGGTGCGACGCCTGTGCCTTCCGAACGGCACGACGAGCTGGACACGATGTTCGAGGGTTTGGGCCAAGGCAACTGACCCCTTGCGGCGTCAGGACAACCAGCCCATGCGCTGAAGCCAGCCTGAAAAATCCTCTCGCGACAAGTCGAGGTGGTGGGCGTGCAAGCCCGCCTCGTGGGCCCCGTGCACGTGTTGGATGCTGTCGTCCAAAAACAACGTCTTCTCAGGCGAAAGTCCGTGCTTTTCGCACACGTGCAGGAACGTCTCGGGATGGGGTTTCTTTCGAGCCAGGTCGTGGCTGTAGTGCGCCGCTTCAAACGCCGCCCAAAACGCCTCGGCGTCCGGCAAGGTGTGTCGAAGGTCCTCCTCGAAGACCGCGGCATGGATGGCGTTGGTGTTGCTGAGCAAAAACAGGCGCGTGCTCTGGCCCAAGGCCTCCACAAGACGCGCCCGCGCGGCAGGCATTCCCGTCAAGATGCAGCACCAAGCATGGTGGATTTGGGCGTGGGTTGTGCCGGGGGCACAGCGTCGGGCCAAGTGTCCGTAAAAGGTGTCTTTGTCCAAACGCCCGGTCTCGAGGTCGTCGAACCACGGGGACTGGGACGCCTGATGGTACAGGGACGCAAAATCGGAATCTCCCAGCTTGGCAAACGCTGCGGGAGGCGCATCGTAATCGATGTCGTACAGCACCCCTCCAAAGTCCAGAATGACCCCGTCGAGGTCCTCCAGGGCAACCGGTTGATTCAGCATGGGATCAGAGACGCTTCAACCACGCCTTTTCGTGACCACGCGCCCTTGCGTCGGCCAGCGCTTCACGAGCCGCCTCTTCCGTGGCGTATCCGCCCATGGCCACCACCGTCAACCCGTTGTGTGCTTGGTAGTGCAACGACGTCTCAAAGCCTTCTTGACGCATGGACGCCGCCAGTTTGTTGGCGTTGTCTTTCACGCCAAAGGCGCCGCCCACAATCATGAACTTCACAGGAGCTGGGACCACCTCCGACACCTCCGGTTCAGGTTCAGGCTCAGGGGTCGGGACGGGCGTGGGCTCAGCAGCCGGTTCAACGGCCGGTTCGGGCGCCGGCTCTGGGGCAACTTCGACGATCTCTTCGGGCTCTGGGGCAGGGGCCACGGGCACCTCAATGCGCAAGCCGCCCACAGCGGGTCGGCCTTCGACCACGTCAAACTCCAGCAGTCCTTCCCAATGGGTACGTTCCACAAATTCTGCGACCGTCTCGCCTGGCGACGCCTCGGTGCCGACTGCCCAACCGTCCACGGCAACGTCGTGCGTCACCGGGGCGTAGGTGGCCGTGACAGGAACGGCGTTCCAAAGCGGATTGCTTCCGAGAAGCGTCTCGGTGCCGGCGGGGTCGGACAACAAGTACGCCCCAGCCAAGGTCAGTGGAATGGCCACCGCTGCCGCGGCGCGGCCCAACTTCACCCGGAAGGGAATCACACGGGCGTCCTCGCGAACCGGTGCCGACATCGGCTCAGTCGCAGGTTGCGTTGCAGGAGAGTCGAGGGACTTAGGCGCTGGTGACTCTGTGTGGGGCACTGCGGCCAAGGCCACGCGCTCGGCCAATGGAATGCTCGCGTGGCCAAACGACTGAAGCATGCGCTCAAATTCCACGTCCGCCATGAAGCGGAGCTGGCTGTCCTCCTCTCGGTAGAGCTTGCCCAGACCGGGCAATTCCACCGTGTCCCCAGCGTCGAGGTCGGACTGCACTTGGGCCACCAATCCTTCGACCGCCTGAAGCGCGTCGGGGTACGTGGCGCCGTGCTTCGCCATGAGCTCGTTGGCCACGAGGCCGTCATTGGTGGTCAAGCGCGGGTTGAACAGCACGTCACGTGAAGGGGGGACGATTTGGCGTTTGGCCTCGTCGTACCATGCAGAGCGTGGATTGCACACAAACCCACCGAGTCCTGGCAACATCACGCAGTCGTGGTCCCAAAACATCCCGGGCAACACGTTCAACACGTCCGCAGGGGTCAACGGGGAGGCATGGCGCAGTGAATCCATGAGCCCAAGGTAACCAGAAGGCCCGAAGATTCAAGGCCTCGGGAGGGCGCGCTGCCCACAATGCGCTGTGAGGTTTACAACTGGTCCAACACGAAGTCCCGCGACCCTTCCGACCACGCTTTGACCTCGTGCGAAAACGACGTGGGTGCCTGCACCCAATCCCGCATGGCCCGGCCTTTTCCGGAGGGATCAAACAACCGCAGTTCCATGTGTTGTTCGAGCAACGCAGCCGCCCGGTCCCGGCCCAATTTGAACACGAGGTCGTCGTGGAAGCGCACCAAGAACGCCTTGCCTCGAACGCTCAGGCACGGATGGCCAAACAACTTGCCCGTCGTCACGTCGGGGTCGTTCTCAAAGTGCGCTTGCGCTTGGGCAAACAACGTCTCGGTCGGGGTCATGGGCTGAAGTTACCGCAACAAGTGGACGTGCCCTTCCAGCAAGACTGGGCCGTCCTCCCGCTCGATGCGCACTTGCCACAGGTACACGCCATCCGGCGCGTAGTGATCGCCATTCTCCACATTGCCCAGCCACGGCACGTCAGGGTCGTCGGAGTAATGGACCAGTTCGCCCCAGCGGTTGAAGACCTTCATCCAGTACCCACGCAAGTCCTCGCCTTCCACGCGGAACACGTCGTTGATGCCGTCGTTGTTGGGGGTGAAACTCGTGGGAACGTAGACGGGGTAGTACATGTCCACGTAAGTGGAGTCCCTGCCCACACAGCCCGTGGTGTCGGCCGCCTGCAGCACGTACCACCCCGGTTCCACCACCGTCAAAATCGGATCCAAACACGTGGCGCAGTCCAAGTGCTCCGCGGGCGACCACACCACGTCCAGTCCCGGCGCTTGGCCAAACAACTGCACCGTGTCCAACCACGCCACAATCCGGTCGGGTCCGGCATTGATTCCGGGCGGTTGGGTCACGTACACCGTCACCTCGTCGCTCGCCGTGCACCCTTCGCTGTCGGTGACGAAGACCGTGAACGTTTGGGTGAAGTTGGGGAAGACCGTCGTGCTGGCGTTGCCCGGCGAGCTCACCAGCTCAGCCGGCACCCACGTGAACGTCGAGTTGGGGTCGTTGCCTTCCGCAGACACCTCAAACAGCTCGCCGCGGCACATGCCTCCGTCCTCGGACGCGTAGGCTTCAGGAACCCTCACTTCAACCGTGATTTGGTCGGTGCCCGTGCCGCAGATGTTGGCAATGGACACGGTGAACGTCGTCGTCTCTTCCGGGGTGGCGTACGGGAATTGAAGGCCGGGGTCGTTCACAAACCCCGAGGGGCTCCAGAGCCATTGGTCCCCTTCGGCACCGGGCAACTGCACCCCAAAGCCCGCACAGATCTCCTCGGTGGGGTACACCTGATCGCCTGGGGGTCCCGGCACCACCGACACCGTGACCTCGGTTTCTCCCGAGCAGCCCAAATTGTCGGTGAGCACCACCGTGTAGGTCGTGGTTTGCTCCGGGGAGGCGTTGACCGTGGTGGCGTTGGGGTTGTCCAGCCCCACGGGAGGGAACCACGCGGCGTTGGCCGCGCCCTCGGCAATCAACGAGACGCTTTCGCCCAAGCAAATGGCCGTCGTCGACGGGGTCACTTCTGCCTGCACTGCCTGCACGAGCACGGTGATCGACGCCTCGCCCTCGCCGCAATTGTTCACGTCCGTCACACTGAACGTGGTGGCGCCGACGGGGGGGGTGAGGTTTTGGACTGCGAGCGTTTCATCCTCAATCAACGGGTGCGGCGTCCAGACCAAATCCGACGAGCCGTTGGCAATCAACTGAACCTCCTCGCCCTCGCACACAGGCTCCACCGGCATGATGACCGGACTCGGCGGTTGCTGAATGTTGACCTCTATTTCCGTATTGACAGGCTCCAAGCACCCCGCGGGATCGGTCACCGTCAAAATCACCGTGTACGAGCCCGGGCTGGGGAACGTGTGGGTGGGCTCGTATTCTGCGCTGGTGGAGTTGTCGTCAAACGTCCACAGGTACTCGTACCCCAGCGTCGAGGTGTTCTCAAATTCCACGTCCAACCCGTCGCACAGCACCCCCTCCGTCGCCACGTCGATGCCCACTTCCAGCTCGCCCAACTCAAACTTGAACAGCCCGAGGTTGCAGTTGAAGCTGTCGTTGGTGGTGCTCCACGCGTTGGTCGTCGTGGGCATGTCGCTGTTTCCGCCGCACCCCGCGCACATGGCCTGGTACACCGTGCCGTCTTTGTCAAAACGGGACGTGCCGCCGTCCACGTGTTCGTTGGACGTGCCACCGCCGAAGTAGGTCGCGTAGCTCAGGTCGGTGCCACCCGGACTCATCACCGCAAGCCAAAAATCCCCATCGTTGGTGCTGGTTTGGAAGGCGTCATCGGTCGTCGGCATCCCGTTGATGCCCGACGAGAAAATGTAGGGGCTTGAATTGTTGGTGGAGCCGCCCCAGCCGCTGAGGTAAATCTCCCCGCAGTCGCTCACCAGAAAGGCCGTGGGGCTGATGTCCACACTCCCCACGTTGCCCGGGTCGCCAATGCGGGTGTGCCACACCAAATCGTCCAATGCCGGCGTGAAACACGCCACGAATTGACCCGCTTGGGGGCTGTCGCTGTACGTGCCCGCCGTCACCGGCTTGTTGCCGATGCTTTGGCCGTAGAGGTACACCTGACCGATGGCGTCGATTTGGACGAAGTAGGCCTGGTCGTAGTTGTTGGTGCCAAACAGCGTGCCTCCCGTCGGCGCCCCGCCACCGGCGGCAAAGCGCATGGCGAATCCATCGGCCAGCCCGCCAAAGGTCACGTCGTCCCCGTCGGCCTGGACAGGGAAGTTGCCGGACGTCGTTCCGCCACACAGCACAGGCTCTCCGCCCGGGGTGAACTGCACCCCATACGCGGCGTCGTCGTCGCTTCCCCCCACAAACGTAGACCACTCCAGTGCGCTCAAATCCGACGACATGCGGAACAGCACGGCGTCGGTGGACCCCCCGCCGTAGGCCGGGAACGGCGCATTGACCATGGGGAAGTCCGAGGCGCCCGTGACGCTGGCCACCCACGGACGGTCCTGGCTGTCTATGTTGATTTCGCCCCGAAACACGTCGCCGTAGTTGTACGCCAGCAGATCGCCGCGGTTCACCCCTGACGGCCCGTTGCACCCACCGACAAACGTCGACGACTCCAAGGCGCTGCCGCCCACGGCAGGTTCAAACTTCATGACAAACAGGCTCGACCCGTTGGGCAATCCTCCCCCGCCCGGGTAGTTGCAGCAGGCGTCGAGGTTGACGTTGCCGTTGCCGCAGAACGTCTCGTCGAAGGCCCCTGCCGTCACGGGAAAGTCGGACGACCCGGTGGTGCCCAGGACGTACATCGCGCCCTGGCTGTCCGTCACGATGCTCGACGGCACGTCGAGGTTGGACCCGCCAAAGACGGTGCTGTATTCGAGCGCGGTGCCGTCTGGACTGAACACCGACAGCCCGCAGTCGAACGGCGCCGTGCCAAAGGTCATTTCCGTGCTGATGGCGCCTGCCGTGGTGGGGTAGGTCCCAAAGTCTCCGTCCCACAGCGCCGTGCCCCCCATGGCCCGACCGTCGTCGTCGTACGCCGCGGTGAAGCCCCAGTTGGGTTGCGTCGCGCCGATGTAGGTCGAGAAGACGATGTCGGGATCGATGACAAGGGGCGCACTGGTGTCGTACGCACCCACCTCAAAGCGGACCACGTTCCCCTCGAGGAGGTACGCGACCTCGACGGGACTGACATGGCCGTCCACCACCTGATACGCGTACGGAGCGCCCCAACGGACCTCCGCCGTTTCGCCCAATTGAAGGTGCAGGCTTCCATCGGCCTGAAGCGAGAGGTCGGCACCGTCGTGGCGGATGGCCACGTCGGCCGGGTCCGCACCCGGCTCCACCATCCAGTCCTCCTTCCATCCCGGGCCGGGCAAGTCCGCCCGGTCGCCCGGGGACCGAGGCCCCACGCGCAAATCCACGCCGGGCCACACGTCCAACAGTTTGAACCGCGTTTCCGGCACCAAGCCCTCGGCCCATCGGGACGGGTCCTGGCCTTTGTAGATGTTCACGCGGTGGTCCGCCGTGGCCAGGACTTCGCGAACCGGATGTTCGGCAGCGCCTTCCCACGTGACGCGCCACCCGTGGCTCACGAGCGGCCCTGTCGGTGCCGTGGCGCCTTCGAAGTGGTGGTCCCACAGCGCCTCGTACCCCTCGCCGGCCACCCACATGGTCATGCCGTCGGACTCCAGCCACGTCACGCCCCCGCCCCACTCGGCGCGCATCTGCGCCGGCACATCCCACTGCCCCTCGTTGGGGAGCCAGTGGAGGCCGGAAGTTTGGGCGGACAGGGAAGCGCAACACGCCAACCCAAGGACCACCCACAGAAGGGAGCGAACACGGGGCATCAAGACGAAAGTACGGACGGCAACACGATGAGAACCCTTGAGCCTGTGCTCAGGTTGCCCGTCAGAAGACCCAAAAGAGGTTAGGACAGCTCGTCGCTGAGCAGGCGCATCTCGATGGACGGCGCCATTTTCTCGTGCAGGATCCGGTACACCGACTCGGCAATGGGGATGTCGACGTCGAACTTTTGGTTCAGGGCGTGGATGCCCTGCGATCCTGTGAAGCCCTCTGCCACCATGTCCATTTCCAAGATGGCCGACTTGACCGTGTACCCCTTGCCGATCATGGTGCCGAGGGTGCGGTTTCGGCTGTGTGGGCTGTAAGCCGTGACGAGCAAATCGCCGAGGTAAGGGCTGCCCTTGACGTCGCGGTCGATTTCGTGAACCGCGGCGAGGAAACGCTTCATCTCCTGGCTGGCGTTGCTCACGAGCACGCTGATGAAGTTGTCGCCGTACCCGAGCCCGTGGGCGATGCCCGCCGCGATGGCGTAGACGTTTTTCAGGACGGCCGCGAGCTCGGCGCCGAAGACGTCGTCGCTGGTTTGGACCCGGATGTAACGGGTCTCAAGGCGCTCGGCCAACCAATCCGCATGGGACGACGTGGGGCAGGCCACCGTCAAGTAGCTCAGCTTCTCACGCGCCACCTCCTCCGCATGACACGGCCCGCAGATGATGCCGATGTTCTCGTAGGGAATCCCAAACGCCTTGTGCAGGTACCGCGCAGGAATGCTGTCGTACTCCGACACCATGCCCTTGATCGCAGAAAACACCACCTTCTTTTCCATCCCCGAGATGTTCCGCTCGCGGAAGGCGCTGTCGAGGTGCAGGCTCGGAATGACCACCACCAGCACGTCGCAGGCGTCCACCACCGCTTGCATGTCGGTGGTGACGCGAAGCTTGTCTTTGGGGAAGCTGATGCTTTGGATGTACCTCGGGTTGTGGCCGTAGGTCATCAGTTCGTCGGCGGTCTCTTGGCCACGCACCCACCAGTGGAGCGTGTCGACGTTGTGGCACAGCATTTTGGCAATGGCTGTGGCCCAACTCCCGCTTCCAAGGATGCCGACGTTCATGGCCGCAAATGTAACAGGAACAAATCTTGGGGTGTCCGACCCGCGGCGTACCTTCGCGCGCGGAGCGCGCAGGCCTCAAGGCTTGGCCCCTCCCCAAAACACACGAAGACATGAGCGACGACGGATTGAAGAAAATCATCAGCCACGCGAAAGAGTACGGGTTTGTCTTTCCAAGCAGCGAGATCTACGACGGATTGAGCGCCGCCTACGACTACGGGCAACTCGGCAGCGAGCTGAAGAACAACATCAAGCAGTACTGGTGGACGGCCATGGTCCGCATGAACGAGAACATCGTGGGCATCGACGCCGCGATTTTCATGCACCCCACGACCTGGAAGGCCTCCGGCCACGTCGACGCGTTCAACGATCCGCTCATCGACAACAAGGACAGCAAGAAGCGCTACCGCGCCGACGTCCTGATCGAGGAGCACATTGCCAAGATTGAGGCCAAAATCAACAAGGACGTCACCAAGGCCAAGAAGCGGTTTGGCGACGACTTCGACGAGGCCCAGTTCCGCAGCACCAACCCCCAAGTCCTGCGCCGCCAAGGCGACATCGACTCCATCAACGCCCGCTTCAAAGCGGCGATGGACGCCGAGGACCTCGCGGCCGTGAAGACCCTCATCGAAGACCTCGGCATCACCTGCCCGGTCAGCGGGTCGAAGAACTGGACCGACGTGCGTCAATTCAACCTGATGTTCAAGACCGAGCTCGGTGCCGTCAGTGGCGACTCGGGCGTGGTTTACCTCCGTCCCGAAACGGCGCAGGGCATCTTCGTGAACTACCTGAACGTGCAGAAGAGCGGGCGGATGAAGTTGCCGTTTGGCATTGCCCAAATCGGAAAGGCCTTCCGCAACGAGATCATCGCACGTCAGTTCATTTTCCGCATGCGTGAATTCGAGCAGATGGAGATGCAATTCTTCATCAAGCCGGGCACGCAGGAAGAGTGGTACAACCACTGGAAAGAAGCCCGAATCAAGTGGCACAAAGCCCTCGGCCTCGGCGAGGAGAACTACCGTTTCCACGACCACGTCAAGCTGGCCCACTACGCGGACGCCGCATGCGACATCGAGTTCAACTTCCCCATGGGCTTCAAAGAGCTCGAAGGCATCCACTCGCGCACGGACTTTGACTTGAAACAACACGAGGAGTTCAGCAACAAGAAGCTGCGCTACTTCGACCCCGAGACGCAAGAGAGCTACGTGCCCTACGTGCTGGAAACGTCCATCGGTCTCGACCGCATGTTCCTCGCCGTCCTCAGCAGCTCCCTCCGCGAGGAAACGCTCGAAGACGGCAGCGAGCGCACGGTGATGTCCATCCCGTTTGCCTTGGCGCCGGTCAAGGCCGCGGTGTTGCCGCTCATCAAAAAGGACGGCCTTCCCGAGAAGGCCCGCGAGATCCTCGCGCAACTGCAACTGCACCACAACGTCCAGTACGACGAGAAGGACGCCATCGGCCGTCGCTACCGTCGCCAAGACGCCATTGGAACGCCGCTGTGCATCACCGTGGACCACGACACCCTCGAGGACCACGCCGTGACCGTGCGCAACCGCGACACCATGAAGCAAGAGCGCATCGCCATCGCCGACCTGAACGCCTACGTCGACGGCTTGGTGAGCATGGCCTCCCTGTTTCAAGCCTGATTAAGACCCTGATTGACCAGCCCCATTTGACCCCATGACCCTTTCCGACCTCCACCTCCAAGGCAAGCGCGCCCTCGTGCGCGTGGACTTCAACGTGCCGTTGGACGACGCCCAAAACGTCACCGACGACACCCGCATCCGTCGCGCCATCCCCACCATCCAAGCCCTGCTCGACGGCGGCGCTTCCGTGGTGTTGATGAGCCACCTCGGCCGCCCCAAAGGACCGAGTGCAGAGCTGTCTTTGAAGCACATCGTGCCCACCTTGTCCGACCTCTTGGGCAAGCCGGTGAAGTTTGCCGAGGACTGCGTCGGCGACAAGGCCTTGGACGTCACCCAATCGCTTCAGCCAGGTGAAGTCGCCTTGCTTGAGAACCTGCGCTTCCACGGCGAGGAAAAAGCCGGCGACGAGTTCTTTGCCGGACAGCTCGCCGAGAGCGGAGACGTGTACGTCAATGACGCGTTTGGCACGGCCCACCGCGCCCACGCCTCAACGGCGGTCATCGCCAAGTTCTTCCCGGAGGACAAGGCGTTTGGGCTGCTCATGCAAGGCGAAGTGGAGGCCCTCAACAAGGTGCTGTCCACCCCTGCCAAGCCGTTGCTCGCGATCATCGGTGGCGCCAAGGTCAGCAGCAAGCTGAGCATCCTCGAGAACCTCGTCGACCGCGTGGACAAGTTGATTGTCGGAGGCGGGATGGCGTACACGTTTGTCAAGGCGCAAGGCGGCAGCATTGGAACGAGCCTCGTGGAAGACGACATGTTGGACAAGGCGCGCGCGATTTTGGCCAAAGCCGAGGCTGCAGGCACCGAATTCCTCCTTCCTCACGACACGTTGTGCGCGGACGACTTTGCCC
>WTJL01000103.1:0-1330 GCA_011524845.1 Flavobacteriales bacterium
CAACCGCTGGCAGTTCTACGTCCCGGAAGGGTTTGCCCACGGCTTTGTCACGTTGGAAGACGACACGGTGTTCCATTACCTCTGCACCTCACTGTACCGTCCCGAATCGGAAGGGGGCCTGCATTGGAACGATCCCGCTTTGGGCATCGATTGGGGCGTGGAAGCGCCAAGCGTCAGTCCCAAAGACGCCGCCGCGCCCGACTTTGAGACCTTCGAGTCTCCGTTTGTGAGGTGATTTTGTACGGGCAACGGAACCTTCATTTTTCAGGAACATGGTGTTGGCAATGGACGATGGTTCGCTGCCAAAAGGGCTGAGAATGGGGCCAACTTGGAGCCCATGCGTCAACCTTCCATGTCCATCTCCAAAACCGCGGCCGCTGTGGTCTTTTGTGCCGGTGCAGCCGCCTGGATGAGTTCCACTTCGGTGGCCAGCAAGGTCCCTGACTTTGAGGATGCCTCCAAGCGACACGCTCCCGTCATCGCTCCAGCCATGCCAGGGGAGTTGACCCTGTTTGGGGAACCTGTTCCCCTCGATGGATTTGGGGTCCGAGAAGCGTTGGACCGAGAGCTGGTGGTGAATACCTACCGCCACAGCTCGACCATTTTGTACCTGAAGCGAGCGGCCCGTTGGTTCCCCGTGATGGAGCCCATTTTGGAGGAGGAGGGCATTCCGACGGACTTCAAATACTTGGCTGTGATCGAGAGCGGATTGAGTCAAGTGGTCAGTCCTGCGGGGGCGTCGGGTTTTTGGCAGTTCATGAAGCGAACCGCGCCAGAATACGGGTTGGAAGTGTCAGGGACGGTGGACGAACGATACCACGTGGAGAAGGCCACACGTGCCGCTTGTGCGTATTTGCGAGAAGCGCACGACCGTTTCGGGAGTTGGGTGTTGGCCGCTGCCTCCTACAACATGGGGCAGTCTGGGGTCGCCAAATCCCTGGAGAACCAACACGTCGACACGTACTGGGACCTCCACTTGAACTCTGAGACGGGGCGGTACGTGTACCGCCTCTTGGCCTTGCGCGAAGTGATGGAAGCTCCGGAGGCCTACGGATTTCATTTGGGCCGAGGGGACGTGTACCAGCCACTGGACTGCCGCGAAGTCGACGTCCAAACCACTGTTCCCAACCTTGCGGAATTTGCCCTTGAACAAGGCACGACCCTCCGCGAATTGAAAGCGATCAATCCATGGTTGCGCGACGACCACCTCGACGTGGCGTCTGGTTCATCCTACCGCATCCGCGTCCCTGCCTGAGGCAGACGTGCGAAACCCACCCCAGCCAATGGCGCTTGTGCGCATCCTTGGCAAGCCTTCTTCCTCGACGACGTA
>WTJL01000103.1:1430-4020 GCA_011524845.1 Flavobacteriales bacterium
CGAATTGGGCCTGACTCCCCACCGCAAGGACGAGGGCGCCGTCTTCGCAATGCAAAAGATCTCCGTACGGGGCGATGTTGGGGTGAGAAGAGCCCTGTCGTTGAGGCGTCATGCCGTTCACGAGGGCATTGGTTCCTTGGTTGGCCAAGGCCGTCAGCCCTGAGCCCAGCAAGCTGACTTCGGCGTAATTCCCACGTCCGGTTCGCTCTCTTTGGTACAATCCGCCGAGTACGGCGGCGCGCATGTGGTGGGACGCCAAGACGTCCATCAACGCCACAGGCAACCTCGCAGGGGGGCGGTCCGGATGGCCATTCATGCTCATGAACCCTGTTTCTGCTTGAACGACCACGTCGTAGGCCAAGCGTGAGGCATCCAGTTCACTGCCCAAAAGCCGAACGTGAATGAGCCGAGGGAACTTCGCAAGCAGCGAGGTGGGCAAGAGCCCCATGCGGTCGAGGTCCTGCCATTTCATGTTCTGCAAGAGAACGTCTGTGGTGGACAAGGCTTCGTGAAGCCATGCTTGTCCGTCCTCCGACTTCAAGTCTTGACGGACGGTGGATTTTCCCGTATTGGCCGCGGCGTGGTACGCGGAAGTGCGGTCGCCGGGTTCGCCTTTGGCCCGCCAGGTTCGCGTCACATCTCCTCCAGGCGCTTCGACTTTGAGCACCTCCGCGCCGCATTCGGCGAGGAAGGACCCCGTCATTGGGCCAGCCAACACACTGGACACATCCAACACCCGCAATCCGTGCAAAAGTCCGTTCATGCAGGGAAGGTACGCAGGCGGCGTCAGGCTTGGGACAGGGCAGTTTTGTAGGTGTCAATCGCGCGCTGACGTGCCATTTTGTGGTCCACCATGGGGGCGGGGTAGGCAGAAGTGCCCCATTCTGGAACCCACTGTTTCACGTAAGCGTACTGGCGGTCAAATTTTTGGAGTTGTGACGTGGGATTGAACACGCGGAAGTAGGGAGCAGCGTCGCACCCAGATCCAGCAGCCCACTGCCATCCCCCCACATTGCTCGCCAATTCGAAGTCCAACAGGTGGGCCGCAAAGTGTCGCTCTCCGAGTCGCCAATCCAGCAACAAGTGCTTGCAGAAGAAAGACGCCACCACCATGCGCACCCGGTTGTGCATGAAGCCGGTCGCTAGAAGTTCACGCATGCCGGCATCGACCAAGGGGTAGCCGGTTTGGCCCTTTTGCCAGCGTTCGAGGTCTTTCTCATCGTGACGCCAAGGAACACGGTCGTACTGTGGCCTGAAAGCGTCTTTCATGCTGTGGGGAAACGCATGCATGATGTGTTGGTAGAAATCCCGCCAAATCAATTCGGTCAACCACTTGTCGCTGTGCTTGAATCCAGCTTGTGCGGCTTCTCGGATGCTCATGGTGCCAAACCGCAGATGGACGCTGATGCGCGAGGTTCCTTTCACTGAAGGCACGTCCCTCATGTCCGCGTATTTCTCGAGAATGGAAGGGGAGAGGCCGGTTTCTGGCGCCGTGATGTCGCTCCGTTCAAAGCCCATGTCTTCGAGCGATGGCACGTCCATGTCTGACCTGGAGGCCAAGGCGTCAAGCCCATTTTCAGAGGGGGCTTGGGCCATGTTGTCTTCGGTGAGGTTGAGGTGCCACCGCTTGCTGAACGGCGTGAACACGGTGTAGGGTGTCCCGTCGGGCTTCATGACCTCGCCTGGCGCTTGAACAACATGGTCAGTCTCAGTGTGGAATGCGATGCCGCGAGATTCAAGCATCTCACGAATTGCGGCATCCCGTTCAAGGGCGTAGGGCTCGTAATCTTCGTTGGTGTACACAGCCCGGAGCATGCCCGTATCTGCGAGTGCGGCAATGGTGTCCATGGGCGTGCTGTGACGGACATGCACGTCAGCACCCCTCTGTCGTGCGTCAGACTGGAGCACGCACATGCGGTCGTGCAGGAAGGTCACACGAGCGTCGCGCGGGTTTCCGAGCCTGTCCAGGATGTTCTTGTCAAAGACAAACACGGGCACCACGGGAAACCCAGACGACAACGCAGTGTGAAGTGCCCGGTTGTCCTGCCATCGAAGATCTCGCCGAAACCAGTGAACCACAAAGGGAGTGTCGAAAGTGGGAGGGGTCATGTGAACGAAATGTTTGGACAAGGAAACGGCCCGCTCTCGCGGGCCGCCCTTTGTTCCAATGAATGGATCAAAACACCTTACGATCTCGTGAGTGGGTCGCACTCACACCTACACGAACACGTCTCCAAAAGAAAGGTTCAATCCCTCGAACATTTTTTTCTGCTCGGTGTTCCACCACCAAACCCAAAACCATTTTCATTCTTATGAAGCATTTCTTCACACTCATTGCCGCGGCAATGACATTCATGGTCTCCGGTTGGAGCCAGAACACGGTGGTTGACGTGATCGTCAACAGCCCAGATCACGAACTTCTCGAAGCGGCAGTTGGTGCTGCCGATTTGGGCGGCGCCCTCAGCGGGGAAGGTCCTTTTACGGTGTTCGCACCCACCGACGCTGCCATCACTTCTCTGGTGGAAGCCTTGGAAATCACAGCAGAGGATTTGTTGGCCCTTCCCAACCTCGGTGAGATTCTCCAGTACCA
>WTJL01000072.1 GCA_011524845.1 Flavobacteriales bacterium
CCGTCGTCGTCTTTTTCAGCCAGCATCTCCTTGAGCTCGGCACGCAGCGTTTCACGGAAATACGGCGCGGCGCCCTCGTCGTGGCTCACCCGTTGGAACTGCAACCCCAAGGGCAACGCCTGAAGGGAATCCGCCAAGGCGGCCTCGAGGTGTCCGTATTTGGCCATTTGGGACAACACCACGTTCCTTCGGTCTTGCACCAACTCGGGTCGGCGAAGCGGGTTGTACAGGGCGCTGTTTTTGAGCATGCCCACCAGCATGGCCGACTCTTGCACGTTCAACTCCGAAGCCGGTTTGTTGAAGTACACGTTGGCCGCGCTTTCGATGCCCACCGCTTGGTTGATGAAGTCGTAGCGGTTGAAGTACAGCGCGATGATTTCCTGCTTGGTGTAGTGGCGCTCGAGGCGAGAGGCAATGATCCACTCCTTGGGCTTTTGGAGCACCGCACGCTCAAAGAAGCTGGTCGTCTCGTACTGGTCGGTGAACAGGAGCTTGGCGAGCTGCTGGGTGACCGTCGACCCGCCGCCGCGCCTGCCCATGAAGGCAATGGCACGCGCCAAGCCGATGAAGTCGATGCCCGAGTGGTCGTAGAAACGGGCGTCCTCCGTGCTGATCAGCGCCTCCACCAAATGCGGCGGAAGCGTTTCAAAACGGGCGTCCGAACGGTTCTCGGTGTAGTACCGGCCCAGAACCTTGCCGTCCATGGAATAGACCCGGGTGGCGAAGTCGGTTTTGGGGTTGGCGAGGGCTTCGGTTTCTGGCAAGTCGCCCAGTCGGGCCAACATCACCAAGCCGGCCAAGCCAAGCAAAGGACCGAGGCCCACCAGCCACAACAGCAACTTCCAAGGAATGCGCTTCATGCTTCGAAGATGGGCCGTGGGAGCGCTTCACCGGCGCCCCTTTGAATTCGTTGTGAGCACCTGTGCGTGAATTCCTCACGGGCACAAAGGCCCGGGTGTACATTTGCGGCATGGTTGCCTTGATCAAAGCCGCACAGCTCTTGCTGAGCTTGTCCATTCTGGTGGTTCTCCACGAATTTGGCCACTACTGGGCCGCCCGCGCCTTCAAGACCCGCGTCGAGAAATTCTACCTCTTCATGAACCCCGGGTTCTCGCTGTTCAAGAAGCAAATCGGCGAAACGGAATGGGGCATTGGCTGGCTGCCTTTGGGCGGCTACGTCAAGATCGCAGGCATGATCGACGAGAGCATGGACACCGAGCAGATGGCCCAGCCAGCCCAGCCTTGGGAGTTCCGTTCCAAGCCCGCTTGGCAACGCCTCATCATCATGTTGGGCGGCATCATCGTCAACCTCATCCTGGGCTTCATCATCTACTCCGGCGTGTTGTTTGTGTGGGGTGAAACCAAACTCGCCAACGAGCATCCCGTCAACGTCGACCCCAAACTCGAGGCCCTCGGCTTCCAAGACGGCGACCGCATCCTCGGCTACAACGGTGAGACGTTGCTCTACTACGGCGACCTCCGCATGGAGGGCTTCAACAACCGCGTGACCCAAGTCGACGTGTTGCGCGACGGAAAAATGGTGTCCTTGGAATTGGACACCGAGTTGGGCCAAACCTTCATCGACGAAGGCATCCGCCGTCCCTTCTCGTTGCTGTACCCGTGCGAAATCGCCGAAGTCGATTCCGCCAGCCGCGCCGGCGTGGCAGGCCTTCAGGTCGGGGACCGAATCGTGGCCGTGGGCGACATGACCCTGCCCTATTTCGAGACGGTGCGCGAAGCCATCCAGGCCAACCCTGAGACACCCCTTCGCCTGACCGTGGAGCGCGCAGGCCAAACCCTGCAGCTCGACGCCGTACCTGACAGCGCAGGCAGCCTCGGGTTCTTCGTGCATCCCGCCGCCCACTACGCCGACATGTTCCCCACCCAGCATTTGGAGTACGGGTTTGTGGCCTCCCTCGGCGCCGGTTTCACGACCGCCAAGGAAACGCTTCAGGACTACGTCCGCTCCATGCGGTTCCTGTTCACCAAAAGCGGCGCCTCCCAGGTGGGCAGCCTCGTGACCTTCGGCAGCATTTTTGACGCCGGATGGGATTGGGAGATTTTTTGGCGCAACACCGCGTTTTTCTCCTTGATTCTCGCCTTCATGAACCTGTTGCCCATCCCCGCGTTGGACGGCGGCCACGTGATGTTCACGTTGTACGAGATGGTCGCTGGCAAGCCCGCCTCTGAGACATTCCTCGAGCGCGCCCAAATGATCGGCATCGTCCTGCTGCTCTCGTTGATGGTCTTTGCCCTCGGAAACGACTTCTTCCGTTTGTTTACTGGCGGATTTGGGTGATTTTGCAGGCATGACCTTGCTTTCCATCCTGGATTCGGGCCTCGAACTGTCCGCAGAAGACATCAACGCCTACGGCTTGGTGATCGGCGGAAGTGCGGTGGTCATCCTGTCGTACTTCGCCAACCTTCTCGCCCGCCGGACCAACATTCCCAGCGTGCTGGTGCTCATCGCCATGGGCATCGCCATCCGACAAGGACTGCACGCGGTGGGCCTCAACCACATTCCCTTTGAGGGGCTTGTCCTCGAGCTGCTGGGCACCGTCGGGTTGATTTTCATCGTGCTCGAAGCCGCGCTAGAACTCGAGCTCAGACGCGACAAACTCACCCTCATCCTGCGCAGCGCGGCACTCGCGTTGGCCGCATTGGCTTTAAGCACCGGCGCCATCGCCGCCTTCCTTCATTACGCCATTGCCATGCCGTGGCTGAACGCCGTGGTGTACGCCATCCCGCTGTCCATCATGAGCAGCGCCATCATCATCCCCAGCGTCGGAGGGTTGTCGCCCGCCTCGCGGGAATTCATGGTCTACGAGAGCACGTTTTCTGACATCTTCGGCATCATGGCCTTTTACCTGCTCTTGGGCAACCAAGAGGCCGCTTCCGGAAGTGAGGTCTTGACCAACGTGGCCCTCAACCTGCTTGGGACGTTGGCCATCTCGGTGGTGGTCGCCTACCTCATGGTGTACGTCCTGCAAAAGATTGAGAGCGGTGTCCGTTTGTTTTTGAGCATTGCCGTTTTGCTGCTCATCTACGCCATCCAAAAGCTCTTCCACCTGAGCCCGCTCATCCTCATTCTGATTTTTGGGTTGATGCTCAACAACCACAAGCTCTTCTTTCCGGATTGGCTGGGCATCACCAACGGCTGGCCTGGAAAGCTGCTCAAGGACGAGCGCATGAAGGCCCTCCACCACGACTTCCACATCCTGACGTTGGAGAGCGCCTTTGTGATTCGCACGTTCTTCTTTGTGCTGTTTGGAATGACCGTCAGCTTGGGGGTGCTGCTCGACCTCGAAGTGTTGGTGCAAGGTCTGGTCATCAGTGTCCTTCTGTACGTCGTTCGGCTCGTGCTGTTGGCCGTCATGAAGCAAGAGCCGCTGTCTCCCCTTCTGTACATCGCCCCGCGCGGGTTGATCACCGTCCTCCTCTTCTTCGCCATTGAATCGCAGTACGCCGAGTTGGTGTTTGACGGCTTCGACCAAGGGGTGCTCCTGGTGGTGATCTTGACCACGTCGCTGGTCATGACCGCCGCGCTCATCTCCCATGGAAGCGGCATCCAGCCCGTTGCCGACCTCGACATCGGCGCCCTTCCCAACGCTCCGCGGAGCGAAGAAGATCCCGCTCCGTCTGTGCCCGCGCCTGCCGAGGACGGTGTCAATTCCGAAGAAACGACCTCCCCGGAAGACGACGGATCCACCCCTGCAACTCCAGCGTGAGGAGCTGCCGGTCCAATTCGGCCGCACGCCCCCTGAACTGAGGAAGCATCTCCCGCCAGCTGACCGCCCGACGGGCGTCCACCATCGACCACACTTCTCGGCACCCGTCCGGCACGGCGGCGACGTGCCCTGTGTGGCACGACCGGGACTCTGCGTCCTCTTTCATGGCACGCCAAAGCGCGTCGATGCTGTCGACGGGATGGGCCACGTGGTCCGCCACCAAGGCCCGGTTCCCCGCCCACTCCGCGCCCATGCCTCGCTGCCACAACGCAAAGAC
>WTJL01000234.1 GCA_011524845.1 Flavobacteriales bacterium
GGGTTGGGTCTTTTGGGTTCGGGTCCACCCCGCATCAAAGGTCAAGGGAGACAAATCGAGCCTCTTTGCCTTCCAGTTTCCAGCGGCGGAATTGGTTTTGAGCACATGGGCTTGACCAACCATTTCGTTGACGGTCCTGAATCCGAGATCGGCCATGATTTCACGCAGTTCCTCTGCCATGAAGGTGAACATGTGAATGACGTGCTCGGGCTTCCCGGTAAACAGCTTTCGCAGATCAGGGTTTTGGGTGGCGATGCCCACTGGACAGGTGTTCAAGTGGCACTTGCGCATCATCACGCATCCTTCAGCGATGAGCGCTGCGGTGGCCACACCCCATTCCTCCGCCCCAAGCAGGGTGGCCACTGCCAGGTCGCGTCCAGTGCGAATCATGCCGTCGGCTTGCACCAAGACACGGTCTCGGAGCCTACTTCGCACGAGGGTTTGATGGGCTTCTGCCAATCCGAGCTCCCAAGGAACCCCTGCGTGCTGAATGGAACTGAGGGGTGACGCCCCGGTTCCACCGTCCATGCCTGAGATCAAGACCGTGTCTGCCTTGGCTTTGACCACACCGCACGCAATGGTGCCAACACCAGCGGTGGACACAAGTTTGACACTGACCCGGGCAGACGGGTTGGCCCTCTTAAGGTCATAGATGAGTTGAGCCAGATCTTCAATGGAGTAGATGTCATGGTGAGGAGGTGGGGAAATCAACCCTACGCCTGGAGTGGAGTGTCGGACCCGGCCAATCCAATCGTCCACCTTGTGCCCGGGAAGGTGCCCCCCTTCGCCCGGTTTGGCGCCTTGTGCCATCTTGATTTGCAGTTCGACTGCGTTGGCGAGGTAGTGAATGGTGACGCCAAATCGTCCAGAGGCAATTTGTTTGATGGCGCTGCACTCGTTGTCACCATTGTCTTTCACGGAAAAGCGAACCTCATCCTCTCCCCCCTCTCCCGAGTTGGATTTCCCCCCAATGCGGTTCATGGCTACGGCGAGCGTGCTGTGCGCTTCGTGCGAGATGGAACCAAAACTCATGGCGCCAGTGGCGAAACGGGTCAAAATGGAATCCACCTGTTCCACCTCGTCAAGAGGGATGGAGGGTCGCTGTTTGAAAGAAAGCAGGTGACGGAGGGAGCGCCCGTGTTGATCGAGCAGGGTGCTGTATTGTTTGAATTGGCTGTAATCTCCTTCACGACAAGCGCGCTGCAGCGCGGTGATGGTTTTTGGGTTCATGTGGTGGTATTCACCATCCACGCGCCAATGGTACACGCCGCCATAGGGAAGGTTGTCGTCTGGGCGTTGATGGGCAGCGCGATGCTTGTCAAGCTGCTCCTTCCCGAGGTCTTTGAACTGAAGGCCTGAAATGCGGCTCAGGGAGCCTCGAAAACAGGTTTCCACGACTTCTTTGTGGATGCCCATGGGTTCAAAAACCTGGGCGCCTTGGTAACTCTCCAGAGTGGAGATGCCCATCTTGGCGAAGATTTTGAGCAACCCGTTTCCAATGGCGTTGCGGTATCGGTCAACCCCATCAAAGTAGGCTTCCAGAACCTCATCGTCTGTGCTGTGTGTCCCAAGACGTCCCGAGCGCAAGTTGTGTCGAAGGATGTCGTACACCATGTAGGGGTTGATGGCGTTGGCGCCGTAACCCAAGAGCGTCGCCATGTGGTGGGTTGACCGCGCGTCACCAGACTCGACGACTATCGCGACATTTGAACGAACCCCCTGTTCAATGAGGTGGTGGTGGATGGCGCCAACGGCGAGCAGAGAGGGGACTGGTGCCTTGTCTTTGTCGGCGTTTCGGTCGGAGAGGATGAGCACGTTGTTCCCTGATTTCACGGCGAAATCAGCCTCCTTGCAAATGCTTTTCACCGCATTCTCCAGTCCGGATTCGGGGTTGTCAGCATAGAAGAGGCATTCCATTTCATGGGCCTTGAATCCTAGCCGCGAAATGTGCCGCAATTTTTGGAGTTCGCCATTGGTCAGGATGGGTTGCTGGAGCCGAATTTTCTGGCAGTGCTCAGGGGACTCATCCAGCACGTTTCGCGTGCGACCGAGCAGGGAGGTCAACGACATGACGGACCGCTCACGGATGGAGTCAATCGGCGGATTGCTGACCTGTGCGAATTTTTGTCGGAAATAGTGGGAAAGGTGTTGGGGTTGCTCACTGAGCGCAGCCAGAGGGTTGTCGGCACCCATGGATCCAATGGCTTCTTTCCCGTGTTCAAACATGGGGAACAGCACCCGTTCGAGTTCCTCTTTGGTGTAGCCGTGGTAATGCAGGCGGTCTTCGTAGGTTCCGCGCCCCGTCGTTTTGACTTCGACCGAAGGCAAATCCTCGAGAAAAACCTCCTTTGCGGCAAGCCACTCCCCATAAGGTTGGGCGCTGCAGATGGCCTTTTTGAGCTCGTCGTCTTCAATGATCCGCCCCTGTGCCAAATCCACCACAAACATTTTCCCCGGTTCGAGACGCCCCTTCTTGAGCACATTTTCAGGGAGGACAGGGAGCGACCCCGCTTCTGAGGACATGATGACTTGGCCGTCTTTGGTCAACGTGTATCGAGAGGGTCGAAGGCCGTTGCGGTCGAGCAAAGCACCGATGACCGTTCCGTCGGTGAAAGACAGTGAGGCGGGCCCATCCCAAGGCTCCATGAGGTGAGCGTGGTATTGGTAGAAGTCTCTCTTGTGTTGGGGCATGTTGTCGTCACCCTCGAAGGCCTCGGGCACCATCATCATCATGGCGTGGGGCAATGAGCGTCCAGAATTGGTCAAGATTTCAACCACATTGTCGAGGTTGGAACTGTCCGAGCGTTTGACGTCGCAGATGGGGTGGATGAGTTCAAGCTCTTGCTCCGTGAACAAACTGTCCTTGAACAAGGCGGTTTTGCTGCTCATGCCATTGACGTTGCCCGCAATGGTGTTGATCTCCCCGTTGTGCGAAATGTAGCGGAAGGGCTGAGCGAGTTTCCACTTGGGGGTGGTGTTGGTGGAGAAGCGGCTGTGGACAAGGGCAAGGGCGCTCACAAAAGACCCTTCTTGGAGGTCCAGATAGTATTGCTGCAGTTGTGCTGTTGTGAGCTGTCCCTTGTAAATCAGAGTCTTGCAGCTCAAAGAGCTGATGTAAAAGTCGTCGTAAGTCTGGGGGAAGAGTTGGTGAATCGTCCGGTTGGCATATTTCCGGAGCACCACAAGGGATCGCTCCAGGGAAACCGGGTCGCTTTTGTCGTGGTGAGACACAAAGAATTGAAGGTGGTGTGGCTCAGAGTCCTTCGCGCTTTGGCCCAAAGACGAAGAGTCTGTGGGAACGCGCCTGTAGCCGAGCAGTTGCATCCCAAAATTGTGGATGTACTTCTCGAGCTCTACCATGCACTTCTTGCGAAGGGCCACATCCTGGGGAAAAAAGGTTGCGCCCACGCCGTAACACCCCGCTTTGGGCAACACGACGCCGTCTTTTTCCATGGACTCGCTCAAGAAAGCGTGTGGGATTTGAACCAATATGCCAGCGCCATCCCCACTGGTAGGTTCTGCCCCTTGGCCCCCGCGGTGTTCCATGTTCTCGAGCATTGAGAGGGCCCCAGTAACCACATTTCTCGATTTGTGACCGTCTATGTTGGCGACAAAACCAATGCCACAAGAGTCGTGCTCGTAAGACGGGTGATAGAGAGGGGGGGCAAATCGAGAAGCAGAGTCCATGTCAAAGGTTGTGGGAGGGAGAATGTACGAATCCCCTTTCACCCCCACAACACCTAAGTCCATGATTGACAACCGTTTATGCGTGTATTTCGGACACGAAACGACTGTCGTTAGCCGGTCGAGAAAGGTTGGTTACATGGGTACTTAAATCCCCAGGCGCCGACTCACTTGCATCGACTGGTTGCGCAATGTGTCCAATGTTGCGCGCGTGTTCATCCACGCTTCCGTGCCATACATGGCCAGCGCAGCCCCGATGTGGCCGCTCAACGAGGAGGGGTCTTGCCT
>WTJL01000161.1 GCA_011524845.1 Flavobacteriales bacterium
GTTTGGGTCAAAAAAAGAAGCCCCCGTTACGAACGAGGGCTTCTTGAGGTTACGTGTCTATGTGAAAATGTCATCCACGCATGCGCAAAGAGGCCCTGTCCAGAGGACAGCAGCAACAACAGCACATGTTGGTGGTAGACATCATATCTCCAATTTCAGACGAATCTTCGATAATTCCAAATGAACATTTGAAAAAAGACGACAAAATCATCTCAGAACGGAGAATCTTTCGGCGTCCAATCGGAGCAGAATCCCCATCAACAGGGTGAACCCCATCAGCGAAGACCCTCCGTAGCTGAAGAAAGGCAAGGGAATGCCAATGACAGGCGCGAGGCCCAGCACCATGCCCACGTTCACGAGCACGTGCATGAACAAAATGCTCGCCACCCCGTACGCATAGATGCGCGTGAAAGGAGACCGTTGTCGCTCTGCAAGGTGCAGGACGCGAAGGATGAGAAAGACAAAGAGCAGCACCACTCCGGCGCTTCCGAGAAAGCCCCATTCCTCTCCTACGGTGCAGAAAATGAAGTCCGTTTCTTGTTCTGGAACGAACCCGTAGGCCGTCATGGGCCCTTGCGCCCACCCTTTTCCAGTCCAACCTCCAGAACCGATGGCGGCTTTGGCGTGGCGGATGTTGTAATCCGCGTCGGGGTTGTCGACGTCAATGCCAAACAAGACGTGGATCCGTTCTCGCTGATGGCGTTGCAGCACGTGCTCCATGCCGAGTTGAAGCCCAGTGGAGAAGGCCACGCTTCCCAGCAAAAGCACCGCTCCCCACACCGTGGTCCGCTTTCTGTACCGGGGCAAGGTCGCTGCACGGGTCAGCAAGAGCGTGACCAATCCAACCACGACAAGGGTGACCAGGAACCACCAAAACCCAGTGGCGGTCCCCACAAAGGGGTACCAACTCTCCGTGGCCCCAAACAGGATGGTGAGCACGGCCAACACCAGCGCCGCCAGCCCGATGAGGAGGACGTTTCCGCTCAGACCTTCACGGTAAAGCACAAAGACAAACCCCCCAAAGACCAACACCGTTCCAGCATCGGGCTGAAGCAGAATCAACCCCGCAGGTATGGCGATCAACGCCATCGACTGCAGACGGGTGGCCAAGGTCCGCCAGGGTCTTCCGTCTCTGCTGAGGAACCAAGCCACCATGAGGGCGGTGGCGGTTTTGGCAAATTCACTGGGCTGAATGCCAAAGCTGCCCACGCCAAACCACGACCTGGCACCCCCCACTTTTTTGCCCACCACCAAGACGGCGGCAAGCAGCAAGAGGACGCCGAGGTAGTGCAGCACGGAGGTTCGGATGTAAAACTCCCCTTCGATGGCGAGCAGACCCACCATCAACACGGAGCAGACCCCCATCCAAATGAGTTGCTTGCCCGCTTTTCCACCCATGTCCCACACGACCTCTGCCTCGGCGGTGGCGCTGACGATGTTCAGCCAGCCGAGCAGCACCAGCACCATGACGGTGAGGATGGTGGGCCAATCCAGTTGCCCGGCAAGGTTCAATCTGCGGGTGCTCATGGGGCAGGGGTGGCGGGTTCAACTTCAGCGAATTCGGGGTCGAGCGGGTAGGTGGCCCCGATGATCCGATCGGCGCGTTCGGAGTCTGGCGTGTCGCCTGTCACGTACTTCTCCACCAAAAACCCCGCGATGGGGGCGGCCCATTCTCCTCCGGCGCCGGCGTATTCCACGTAGACGCTGACGGCGATTTGCGGGTCTTCCCGTGGCGCAAGGGCCATGAAGACACTGTGGTCGGCCTTGTTGCGGTTCTGGACCGTGCCGGTCTTGCCGCACGTGGTGATGCCGCGGGTGTAGGCACGTCGTCCTGTGCCTGTTCGGTCTTCAATGACGGCCTGCATGGCGTCGAGGATGGGGTCGAAGTGCTGGGCGTCAACGCCCACGTCGTGTCGGACTTGCAGTTCCGCGGGTTTGCCCTTGCCACCGATGTCCCGCACCAAGTGGGGCTCGTAGTAATGGCCCTTGTTGGCCATGATGGCCGCGAGGTTGGCCATGTGCAATGGCGTGGCAAGCAATTCTCCTTCCCCAATGCTGATGGAGTAAATCGTGCGGTAGGTCCAGTGGCGCTTGCCGTAAATGTTGTCGTAGTACGTCGTGTCGGGAACGAGGCCAAGCCGGGTGCCGGGCACGTGTCCCCCGAGGTCGGTTCCCAGCCCAAAGTCCTTGATTCGGTCTGTCCACCAGCCGAGTCCAAGCCGTGCATTGTCAAACTTGTCCATCTCAGGATGCTGGTTCACCATCCTGCGCATCACTTCGTAGAAATAGGGATTGCAGCTGTGCACCACGGCACGGCGGAGGTCGTCTTGCGTGTGGGCGCCGTGGCAGCCGATGATGTCCCTGTTGCACACGATGTGGGTGCGCGGCGAGATGGCGCCTTGTTGCATGGCGATGAGTCCCTGCACCATTTTGAAGATGGATCCCGGTCGGTAGGTCCCACGAACGGCACGGTTGTACAAGGGCTTCCAAGGGTGGCTGGCCAAGCTGTCGTACGCCGCCCCACGGCTCGTGCCCGTCAACAGGTTCCCGTCGTAGGACGGGGCAGACACGAAAGCGAGGATCTCGCCCGTGGACGGTTCGATGGCGACGACCGCCCCGCGTTTGCCTTCCATCAGAAGCTCCGCATAGCGCTGAAGCTCTGCGTCGATGGTCAGGGTGACGTCCTCGCCTGTCACAGGAAGAGAGTCCAGCTCCGTCAAGGTGTTCCTCACGTTGTTTCGGACGTCCACCAGGTGGTGCCGAATGCCGGGCGTCCCACGCAGTTCCTGTTCAAACAGGCCTTCCACCCCGGACTTGCCTTTGTAGTCTCCCAGCCGGTACCGGCTGTCGCGGTTCATGTCTTCCCGGTCCACTTCCCTGTACTCGCCCACAATCTGGCTTGCGATGCCAAACACGTTTTGACGAACGGGTTTGGTGCGGATGGACAGCCCAGGGTACCGCCACAATTCAGACGACATGGCGGCGTATTCCTCGGCGTTGAGCTGGCGCAACAGAGGGGACGCTTTGTAGCGCGAATACCGGCGTGCCTTGGCGAGTCGTTTGTCCAGCTCTTGCCGATCCAGCCCCACCAATGCAGCGAGGGCAGAAGTGTCCACGTCAGACAGCAAGCGGGGCACCACCATCAGGTCGTAACTCGGCACGTTGTTCACGAGGAGTTCTCCGTGACGGTCGAGGCAAAGTCCGCGCGCAGGCTGCAGGACTTCCTGCTCTTCCGTCAACCGCTCTGCGCGGTTCTTCCAGTCGTCCGTGGTGACTTGCATTTGGAACAACCGAAACACAAACAACAGCCCCACTCCGAGCACCATGGCCCCCACGATGCGTTGCCGGCCCGCAAGTTGGTGGCCGTTCAGCTCCATGGGTAGGCACTGACGCTGCGCTGATCGCCGCGGGTGGGACGGTTCAGCAGTCCTTGAATGAGCAAAAAGCCTCCCACGTTCAAGAAAGTGGAGACGACCGTTTGGCCAAGGGTTCGACCCATCAGGCTCCATCCGTTCTGAAGCCCAAACAACACCGCCAAGTAAAGGGCGAGCCCCATCGCAGCAAACGCAGCGTACCTGCCCCAACCGTCTTGGTAGGGATCCAAAACGTGGCCTTGGCGCAATCCTTCACGCGACTCCAAGGCCGCAGTTAGGGTGGGATAGGCCATCCCCAGAGTGACAGACGCCGCCAAGTGCATGCCGCCCGTCAGGCACACCACGTCCAAGAGGGCACCCGTTCCGGCCGACAGCATCAGGTAGGTGGTCGGAGGCCAGCCCACCGGCATTTTCAGCAATCCGTAGACATGGACGACGAGCAATCCGTACCCACCCCAAAACACCCCGTAGCGGAACAACAGAACTTGCGAGAGCAACGCCCAGCCCACCGTCCAGAAAAAGGGCAACAAGGCGTTCATGGCGACGGGGTTGTGGCGTTGGACAAACTGTCGAGTCGGGCGTT
>WTJL01000132.1 GCA_011524845.1 Flavobacteriales bacterium
GGGAAGTCAACCCAGGACGCTTCTGTACACCGCTTCATACGCGGCACCGACGGCCTCCATGCTGAAGAACTTCTCGGCCATGGCGCGAAGGGCCTCGGGGTCCCAAGTTGGGCCGTGCATGGCGTCCAGGGCCTGCTCCCAATCCTCGTCCGTGGCCTCGGCTGGGAGGAGGAATCCGCGGTCGCTCAAGCCCTCGGGAAGATGCTCCCGGATGCCGCCGACGTCAGTGCTCATCACTGGAATGCCGCACGCCCACGCCTCAGGGATCACACAAGGAAAGTTCTCTTGGCGGCTGTTCAAGACCAGGACGTCGTGGTCCTGCATGTGCTTCACCACCCCTTGGGCATCCAACGGGCCGGTGAACGTGATGCGCTGCTCCAACCCATGTTCCACGACCCACGCCTTGAACGTGCCAAGGGCCGCCTTTTCGCCCCCCACGAACGTGGCCTTGAGAGCCTCGTTCTTGGCCATGCAGGCCCGCAGTGCGGAAAGGAGGCCGGTGATGTTTTTTTGGTCGTCGTTCAGGGAGCTCACATGGAGCAGGCGTTCCATGCCGCGGCCCTCCATGCGTCGCCTAGTGGCGCCCACAGGCACGCCTGCTAGCAATGCAGGGTCTGCCGGACGGAAGAGGTCGGTGTTCACCACATTGGGCACCACATGAACCTGTGCTTTCATCGCCGGCACCGCCTTTTGCACCGCCCTCCCCAAGTCTTCACTTACCGGACACAGCGCATCCACGCCCTTCACCACGTCCCGAATGACGCGCCGTCTCCACCACGGCAACGACTTGAACTCGTGGTACGCGGTCCAATGCTCAGTGAGCACCACGGGAACGCCCCACCGCTTGGCCCACGCCACCGCTGCCGCACCGGCGGGGTAGGAGACGTGCAGGTGAACCAGGTCAGGGGTCCAGTCCGCGTTCACCGCGGCGTTGGCCACCGAGCGGGCCACGCCCAACAGTTGGGGGCGGGTCGCCTCGTGGTACATGCGACGAACCGTCCATGTCTTGCCGTCGACCTCCCGCTGCTCGCGGCCATCGCGGTCTCGCATTTTGGCCACCGACGTCGCCGATCCTTGGACCGGAATCGGCGCCCAAACCTCCACCTCACACACCTTCGCAACAGCCTCCACATGCCGCTCCACGAAGTTCCCCAAGCTGCTGTGCACCTGGGAAGGGTACCAGCTTGCGACGTGCAAAACCTTGAGTGGGGAGCTCATGCCTCAAAGGTCGAAAGAAGTCCCCAAGGGAAGGGCTTGACATTGAGACATCTTGAATATCTTTGCGCTCCCTTCCGGACCACACGCGGTCCAAACGAAGGCACATGGTGGCTATAGCTCAGCTGGTTAGAGCATCGGTTTGTGGTGCCGAGGGTCGTGGGTTCAAATCCCATTAGCCACCCACCCAACAAGCCCCGCACGAGAGTGCGGGGCTTTCTTTTTGGGAAAAGCCGACGCCAAGCCATAGGCTTGAGCGGCAGGAATGGCCCAAAAAGAAAGCGCCCCCTCCGCATCGCGGAGAGGGCAGGCTTGTTGGAGTGGGGCTGCCGCCCCGTCATTCTTGCGCCGCGGCCCCGCCGGCGGCGCAAACATCCCAGCGACGTCTCCGCCCCATCCCGCCCCCCGTACCTTTGACCCATGCCTGAGACATTGAACCGCTTTGCGGGTGCCAGTTTGGCCCTCGTCCTGACCACCCTGACCGCCACCACAGCCACCGCCCAAATCCCATGCGTGGACGGCATGGCCGCAGGATATCCCTGCCAAAACATCGACTTCATGTCCTACCTCGCCAGCGACGAAGTGGGGGGAGGAGACATGAACGACATCTGGGGCTGGGTGGATCCGGTGGACGGCACCGAATACGCCATCCTGGGGCGCTCCAACGGGACGAGCTTCATCGACATGTCGGACCCCACCAACCCAGTCATGGTCGCCAACCTTCCGACCAATACGGTGGCGTCGTTGTGGCGCGACATCAAGGTGCACGACAACCACGCGTTCATCGTCTCGGAAGCAAGCGGCCACGGCATGCAAGTGGTCGACCTGACCCAGCTCGGAAGCATTGACAACCCGCCCCAGCAAATCGAGGCGGACGCCCTGTACACGGGATGGGGCAACGCCCACAACATCGTGATCAACGAAAGCACCGCCCGCGCCTACGGCGTTGGCACCGGCACGTTCGCGGGGGGACTTCACATTTTGGACATCAGCGATCCCATCAACCCCACGCTCATCGGGGATTTTGGCGGAGACGGCTACACCCACGACGCCCAAGTCGTGACCTACACCGGGCCTGACGAGGCCTACCAAGGCAAGGAGATTGCGTTTTGCTGCAACGAGAACACCGTGACCATTGTGGACGTGACGGACGCCACCGACGCCAACCTTCTCAGCGCCACGGGATACCCCGGTTCGAGCTACACCCACCAAGGGTGGTTGACGGAAGACCAGACGTACTTCTTGAGCAACGACGAGTTGGACGAGCAAACGTTTGGGGTGAACACGACCACTTTCATCTGGGACGTGAGCGACCTCACGGCCCCCGTGTTGGTCGGCACGTTTGTCAGCCAATCTCCAGCCATCGACCACAACATGTACGTGCGCGACACGCTCGTCTACCAGTCCAACTACCGTGCGGGTTTGCGCGTGTTGGATGTGGCCCAAATTGACGAAGGGCAGGTGGAGGAAGTGGCCTACTTCGACGTGTACCCGTCCAGCGATGCGCCGCAGTTCAACGGATCGTGGTCCAACTACCCGTACTTCCCTTCAGGCGTCATTCCTGTGACGCACATTGAGGAGGGCATCTTCTTCTTGAAGCTCTCCGACGTCTTTGTCAACTACGGCTGCACCGACGCAGAGGCGTGCAACTACGACGCCGACGCCACGGAAGACGACGGCAGTTGCCTGCCGTTCAACGTGTGCGGTGAATGCGAAGGCTCAGAACTCTTTTGCGTGGGATGCACCGACGAGGCGTCGTGCAACTACGCTGAAGAGGCAACCATCGACGATGGGTCGTGTTACGAAATCGACGCTCCAGCGCCCCAGTCTGCCGTCCAAACCGTGGACCCCGTCAGCTTCACGGCAGAGTCCAACGCGTTTTGGTACGCCACCGAGGATGCGGTGGACGCCCTCGTGGTCGGCGAGACCTTCACGTTCCCACTTCTGGAGTCCGACACTTCTGTGTGGGTGGCGAACTCGAACGCGGAATACGGCGCGACAGGAGGAAAGGCGGCCCCAGACTTTGATGCGGGACAGTTCCACCCCAACAACGCCTATTGGATGGTGTTTGACGTGCACCAAGACGTCGTGTTTGAATCGGTGGAGGTGCATTCCGAAGAGGGGGGCGCACACACTTTGGAAATCACCGATGCCCTCGGCACGGTGGTGGCCACGGTGTCCCAGCAGCTCACTGCAGGCCTCAACGTGTTCACCCTGAACGTCGAATTGACCGCAGGGGAGGGATATCAGATTCGCTCAGGCAGCGAACAGCCCTTCCTGTGGCGTGACAGCAACGAAGCCGACGTCAACTTCCCTTACAACGTGGGGTCGCTGGCCACGCTCACCGGCACCACCATTGAGGGCGACAACGAATTCGCCTACTACTATTTCTACTACAACTGGACGATGTCCTCGTTGAATCCTTGCGAATCTGACCGCACGGAGTTCACCGTGACCGTCGAGGAGGTCGAGGGTGTGGGCGAGGTGTCAGGCACCCCCGCCTTGGTCCGCATGGTGGACGTGGCAGGGCGAGAGGTCGTCGCACCTTCCAATCAGCTCGTCTTCTTGTTGTATTCCGACGGCAGTGTCGAAAAACGCTTCGTGGGCGAGCGTCAGTGAGTTGTGCGGTCTTCGGTGAAGACGTAAAGCAAGAGGTGGGTCTTCTTTTTGGAGTTCAGCTCGGAAGGACCGGTGTAGATGT
>WTJL01000226.1 GCA_011524845.1 Flavobacteriales bacterium
TGGGGCAGTCTGGCATGTTTGGACAAGCCATCGGCGTTGAGGTGGTGGTGGACACGGCTTTCTACGGCCCCAACACCCCAACTCCCGAAGATGCCTTCGATCCCGAGGGAATTTTGGATGGCTATGTCAGCTACTTGGTCTATGTCAACTTCACCAACGAAGACGACGTGCTGAGTGCTGTGTTCTCCGACATCGGTTTCTATCCACAGGGTGGTTCATTGGGTTTGAATGCTCCCTGCGGATGTTGGAACCCCATCACAAATTCAATGGTGATGGATGCGACCAACAACAGTTTGCTTTGGCAGTTCCCAGCCACCGCCATGTACGAGTACGACACCTTCTGGACCATTGGTCAGTTGAGTGGAGATGCTCCCGGACAAACGCCTACATGGATTTCCAGTCCTTCAATTGACGGCACGAACATCTGCAGTTCTCAAGTGGGCAACGGGTCCGCATTTGTGACCGGGACGCCAGTGAATGCCACAGCAGGAGAGGACTTGAAGATTGTGGTTGCTCGTGTCACCACCTGCGGAGATTGGACGTTGAACCTCAACTTGCAAGTGTTTGTGGATGGAGATACAGACCAAGAACAATTGTATTTCCTCGATGCCGATGGACAGGGAGCCATTACCGTGGAAGACCCCTGTGAAGACTACGACGAAGCGGAAGCGAATGTGACGGGCACCGTGCCTGCATGCGCAGGGCTGACCACCGACGTGGCGTTGGAGTTCCTCGGTTTGGACACTGAAGAGACCAGCTACACCCTCGCCACATCCACCGATGGATTTGTGTCCGACACAACGGTGCTGTCTCAAACGGCATCCACGCAATTCCCTGGGTTGGAAGAAGGAGACTACGAAGTGTACGTGGCCAACGAATTTGGATGTTACGACACGACAGCTTTCTCTGTGGAGGCCCCGCCCGCCATTGAGGCGGCCATTGAATTGACCGACGACAACTCGTGCTTTGGGGAGGCAGACGCCGTGGTGGTGTTGCCCGATTCGACCTTGGCGGGAGGAACCGGCGGATTGGTTGTCACGGCCGTCAACCCTCAGGGAGCGACCATCAACCCCATGCAGGCGGACGGCTTGTACACGTGGGACGGTTTGGTGTGCATCGATGGGGAAGGGGACTTCATTTTCACCGTGAGCGACGCAAACGGTTGCACGCTGAAGGACACCGTTCAGGTGAACTGTCCGGAACCCATTGACGTGGTCATCGACTACGGAGATGTCGTGTGTCAAGGGGATGCCGACGGATTCATTGTGGCCGAGGCCTCAGGCGGTTCTGGCGATTTGTACTTGACAAACGCGACAGAAACGGTGCTGGCGTCAGACGGCTTGCTCGACCTTGGACCGTCGACCTACCAGGTGTACGTCTTCGACGACTTCAACTGTTCCTCCGACACGGTGATCGTGGAGATTGAGGAGCCGGCGGCACTGGAAATCAGCATCGGCGACATCACCAACCCGTCGTGCGGATTGGACTGCGACGGAGAGGTGGCGCTGTCCGCCATCGGTGGTTCCGGTGCGTTGGAGGTGAGCTACTTCAATACCACCACGGGCGGATTGTCCGCAGATTCCATTGGACTCTGCGCGGGCGACTACGTGGCCACGGTGACCGACACTTCCGGCTGTCAATTGTCGGCGTTGTTTGAGGTCGAGGCTCCCGCGCCTTTGGACTTCCTCATCGCCCCCACGAACGCGACGTGCACCGGCATGAGCAACGGTTCTGCCGACATCTTCCCCATCGGAGGAACGGTGTCCGATCAGGAGTACGATTGGGTCGTGCTCGACACGGCTGGCAATGTGGCCAACCTGAACAACCTTAGCGAGATGACCTACACCGCCTTGGTGACCGACCAAATCGGTTGTTCTTACTCCGAGACGTTCGACATCGGCATCGACTTTGTCACGGACATGGAGCTGAACACGTTGACGTCGCCGGTGACGTGCTGGAACGCCGCCGACGGAACGGCGACGGTCAGCGTCAACGGAGGAGAAGCGCCGTTCTCGTTTGAGTGGAGCGACCCCTTCGGCCAAACCACGTCCACGGCCGTCGGACTGACGGAGGACACCTACACGGTCGTGGTGACGGACGCCTTGGGATGCCGTCGGACGGCCTCTCAATTTGTGGACGCCATCGAAGGATGTTTGTTCATCGCCGACGCCTTGACCCCCAACGACGACAACAAAAACGACGACTGGGTGGTGGGCGGATTGGAAGACTACCCTGAATCCAAGGTGATGGTCTTCAACCGCTGGGGCCAAAAGCTCTTCGAATCCGAAGGCGGCAAGGAACGTTGGGACGGCCGATTCAACGGCGCACGACTCCCAGTGGCCGATTACTACTACACGATTGAATTGTTCCCTGAGGCCTTGCCCATTCGCGGAACGGTAACCTTGAAGTACTGAGGATCATGAAGAATGCATTCGCTTTGTTGGTGGCCTTGACGGCCACATCGTGGTCCGCAGTCGCGCAGCAGCAGCTTCGCCGCTCCCAGTTTGTGACCAACACCTATTTGGCCAACCCCGCCGTTGCAGGCACGGAGCCAGGCACGGTGCTGTCGTCGACCTACCGCCACCAGTGGGCGGGCTTCAGCGGCGCGCCGACGACCATGCTGCTCAGCGGCCACCGGGCCCTGCCCAACGGTTTGGGCGCAGGCTTTGTCTTGTACAACGACGACATGGGAGGTGCCATCCACCAAACCGGCGTGGAGCTGACCGGAGCGTACAGCGTGTTGCTGAACAACCAAGACGCGGTCTCGTTTGGCTTGAGCATGAAGGGCAACCAGTTTGTGTTCGACGGCACAGACCTCGAAGTCTATCAGCCGGACGATGAAAGCTTGCCTGGGACCTTGGAGTCGACGTTTGGCGTGGACTTCAACGCCGGCATGATGGTGTACGGCAAGGACTACTACTTCGGCATGGCCGTCTTCAACCTTCTTCAAGACAAGTTGAACCTTGCGGGGGTGGACGGAGACCAAAACCGCATGGTCCGCCACTACCACTTCATGGGGTCGTACCTGTACAACGCCACGCGCCTCGTGGCCGTGCAGTCCAGCGCGTTGCTCCGGATGACGGACGCCACGTCGGCCCAACTTGACTTGAACGTTCGGGCCATTGTGAACGGCACGACTTGGTTTGGGATGGGCTTCCGTCCCCAAGACGCTTTTGTGCTCAGCACTGGGTTGAACTACGGAGCGTTCACCTTGGCCTACAACTACGACATCACGACGGGGGACAACCTGCTCAGCGCCCATTCACATGAATTGTCGTTTGGGTACTTCGTGCCCACCCGCTCTGCCTTCCGGAGCCGCCCAAGCAGTGGTCGAAAGGCCCGTGCGAGCGACCGCATCTTGAAGTAACCCTTGGCCTGATGTATCTTGGGGCGAGCACTGCTCCAAACAACAACGACAATGAACAAACTTTTGACTCTTGGCCTGACCTTGGCCGTGACGGCCTCCGCCTCGGCGCAAGTGGTCCGTCTCGAAGTAGACTACATTGACAACATGGGCAAAGTCCCGGGCGACACTTACCGCATCTACGCGGTGATGGAAAGCGAAGGGGACATCCTCGACGCGGTGTACGGAGAAGCCTCTGCGCCTATGCGCGTCTCGTCCACGAAGCCCTTTTACCAGCACCCCAAGGGCGGGGCGTTGTCGGCAGACATCCAGCGCTACGACACCACCTTGGACGAAACGTTGTTGTACGACTCTTGGGTCACCATTGGTGCCGAAGACAACTACATGAACGCGGTCTCGGGTTTCATCATGGAAGACGCCTTGGCGGTGTTCGACCAAGGTGGAGAACTGGTGACCAGCGACGGTGCATGGTTTGTGACTCCTGACAAGCGTCAAGCGGCTGCAGGACCGTCCAAGCGCATTCTCTTGATGCAATTGA